>CAJWLW010000091.1 GCA_913042885.1 uncultured Lentisphaeria bacterium
AGCCACATCTACACCACTCCGCCCATTGAATATCCAGCCGCCACACCCTATCATACCGCATAACCGGAAATCAAATTGCCTATCAGTTACCCTCCAAAACAAGAAGTTCGCTGCACAAGCTGCCTGGTTGGAATTAGCCTCCAAGCTTAACGGTTACCTTTTGGCCGCCGCGGCCGAACGTCCTCCGGTTTACGCCTTTCCGTCTGTTCGAACAATTGCATTCGAAGAAAAGCCGAGCAGGTATCGTAATGTCGGTGACATTTTTTCGGCCTGCGCCGCCGAAATCAACGGTCGAAAATCGGAGTACGGTTTGACCCACGACCGGCAGAAATAGCAGATCGCCGCACGCCGCGGTGTGTCAGTGATGTTTTGTCCCGGCTTATGCCACAAGCTCGAATACCAGAGCGCCATCGACCCGGCGGACCCGGTGATGGCGACTTCACCGTCCATTTCGCCCTGTTTCCACTGCGGTTTCTTACGCGACTTATGACTGCCCGGGACGACCCGCGTCGCCCCGTTCTCAAGTGTGAAATCGTCGACCATCCAGATGCTTTGCAACGTCAACGGTAATTCCGGTAACGGTTCCGGTAATTGGCCAAGTGGTATGTCAACGTGCCAGGCACCGTTGTCTGTATGCGGTCCGATGCTGTTGAAAGTCATATCAGACAGCACGCAATCATCACCCAGAACGCTGCGTGCCAGTTGGAGCAGCAGCGGATCTTCCAGAAGCCGCGCAAAGATCGGTTCGGTCGGTGGCACCGAACTGGCGTAGACAGTGCTGCCATGACCTTCGATCTCCGGGCGCGGAAGAAAATTCTTCAACACGCGCTCGATCGGCACCGGCCACGGCGTGCCGTGGTTCTTCGCCCGATTGTAGCGCATCAGGCGCAGGACGCGATCCAGCTCACTTGCCGGTGCCGTCGAATACATTTCGCGCACATACGTTTCGATTGCTTCATCGTCAGCGTGTGAAGGGCCGTCCCCCGGATCGTACGGCGCCGTGCGCTGCCGCTTGAATTGCGTCTCCATCGCTGTTCGGAGCACCGCCAACTCGTCCGGGTCCAGCAATCCTTCGATCACCGTGTAGCCGTCCAGATCGAGTTTCTCGATAACGGTCTCCACGTCAATTGACTGGCCTGCAGTTGTCATGATCACCGTCTCTGGTGTTAAGAATCTTGGTCTTCTGGCATGGAGGCAACGTAAACGGGCGCAGCAGCAGATGCAAGGTAACACCATTGGACCGGGCAATCGCAAACATCCTGGACAAGATTCACTCGATCCGGAATCAAACCGTCGATGATAACACTAATCAGCTCAAACCTGAGTAAGAACAATATTCGTGTAAATTCGTGTCCATTCGTGGTTCCTCCCAGCGCCTCCGCGTCCTGCTGTATAGCAGGAGAATTGTTCCACAGCTGAACGGTTACAAAACAATCATCGCTCCACCGGCACAAGGCCGGATGGGGGCGAGAGAGCTAAACGCTTATCCGGCCTACAACAACCCGTCGTCCATGCACCATTTCAGCGCCAACTCCAATCCGTCTTCCATGGTGTACTGCGGCGCATACCCGAGGATCGTTTCGGCCTTGCGCATATCGAAGCTCATGTGCTGCATCAGGAATCCCAGCCACCGCTCCGAGACCTGCTCGGGACGGCGCTTGACGAGTTCCTCCCAGGGCACATATTCAGGCGTGGATGTGCTGTTCAGGATCTCTTTGGCAGCGCTGAAATAGAGGTCAAGTGTGAGCGCCTTCTTGCTGGAAATATTGAATATCTCGCCCGCGATTTCCTCGCCCTTGCCCACGGCCTTCACGAAAGCGGTGGCCAGGTCTTCGTTACATCCAGCTTGCAGGAGCACTTCGCCCGTTCCCGGAATCTCAACCGGTTTTCCTTCCTTCATCAGTTTGAAGTATTCGATGTTCCGGTTGCCCCAGAGTTCGAGCGGCACACGCCCGGTGCCGACGATGCACGTCGGTCGAAAGATCGTCGCCGGAAAGCCGTCTTTTTCCCACAAATCCAGGGCATGTGCGTCCCTCTGGCATTGTTCAAAGAAATTGTGCGGCGTTTCTTCACGCCACGGATGGTTTTCATCAGCCGGTAAATAGAGAAGCGGCGTGTAGGAGCCGGTCGATCCGCATATCATATAGTGCTCGATCCTGCCACCGAAGTGTTTGTGGGCCAGGTTGACGTCCCGCATGCCCGGAATGCTGTCGATGACGACATCGAACTCCCGCTTTGCCACAACGGACTCATAGAAGTCCTCGTCGTGCTTATTGCCCGTGATAAACTCCACGCCATCGAGCGGAACCCGGTAACGGGTATTCTTCCCTGTCGTTACGCCCGTTGTCTCGTACCCTGCGTCGACGCATCCCCGAGCAACGCGACCGCCGATTTCACCGGTAGCACCGAATACCAGAACTTTCTTCATACTGTTTGACCTCCTCCTTTATTTGCTTTTTTGCGAATCATTTCTCCAAGGTTACAACAATTCGAGGTAGCGCGCCGCTCCGCGTCGCGTGTTCCGACACGGAGTGGCGGCCTACCCAGCCGACGCGAAAAATACAAATTCCTATACGATCACTGGTAGGAATTTTGATTTTCGGGTGTGCGGGGAAGGTAGACTGGGGTGGGTGTGAATGCAAGAGTTGGAGGGGGTGAGAACGCGGGCAGCAGGGCGTGGTTGGCTGCGCTCGGGTTGACAGTGGGTCACGCGCCGTCGGCGAGTCGTCAAGCAGTGTGCAGTGGTCAACGATCCGGCAGATGATGTCGGGCTGGTCTCGGGTGAGGTTGCCGACTCGAGACCCTCGCGACACGCCGGTGTGCGGATGCAGTCAGAAGTGTCTGAATTCGAGATATTTGCACATCGATCGAGATTCTGGCTGCCACGCCATTCGTTTTGGCGGCCGGGCGCCTTGCAGTGGCCCATCGGGTCGTTCGGGCGTGTCTTGAAGGCGCGCTGGACTAGCGCATGGACTCCCACGAGTCGCTGGTGGGCACGCAGATCTTCCGGGTCACGCGGCGGGCGGTGATCCCGGTGACGTCCTGACGGCGGCTGCCCGGACGACGTGCTTCACGTGGTTGTGATGTCCCTCACTTCTCGCTGAGCCGCGATGATCTCATCCTCCCATGTCTCGCTGTCCGTATCCGGTATGCGGCCGTCGTGTTCCATGGCTGCGAGCACGCGAGTGACTCCGGCCTTCAGCGAGACGCAAGGCCGAAACTCGGGCACATCCCGCAGCAGTTTCTGGTTGCAGAAGTAGTTGTGGAACCAAGTGCACCACCGGAACCGCTCGGGGGCGATCGCCTTCAGATCCTCAGTGGGCACGCCGACGAGTTCGACTTCCCGTCCGATCACTTCCATCGCCGTGCGGTGGTAGTCGGCCCACGTGACAAAGCCCGTGGGCACCATGTTGTAGATCTGCCCGACGCACCGCGCTCTACCCAGCATGTGTGCAAAGCATGGAGCAGCATCGTCGACGTGCAGGAACTGTTGTATGGCGCTACCATCACCGGCCACAATGATGGGCTTGCCTTTCCGAATGCGGTCGATCCAGCCAAACTCGTGCGCCACTTGTCGAATCAAGCCGAGCTTCGGACCATACGTGGCGGAGGGCTTGACGATCGTGACGGGGAAGGCCTCACGGTGATACGCATCGAGAAAAGCGTTATCCGCGGCGATCTTATTGCGCCCGTAGGATCCGTACGGCCCGTCCGGCTGGAGCGGATGGTCCTCGCTCACAGGCACCCACAGACAGCCATTCCCGTAGGTGGCCACCGACGAACACATCACAAAATGGCCGATCTCGCGAAACGCCCGAATGTCGCTCCGAGCCTGATCCGCGTTGAAGCAGACCATGTCGATGGCGGCGTCGAACCGTTCCCGCTGCATCGTTCGCTCAAACGATTCTTCGTCCGTGCGATCACCGACGATCAGTCGCGCGCCGTCAGGAAGTCCGGCGGTCACGCCGCGGTTGAAGCAGACGACGTCGTGCCCGAGTTCGAGGAGCAGGCGAACGATGCTCGTGCTGATGTTTCCCGTGCCGCCAATGACGCAGACTTTCATGGGACCGTTTCCAAGCAGACTTTCGTTCCCCAATTGGACTTCGACACGATGCCGAATGTAGTCGTCCTCATGGTTCCGTGCGATTTGGATTGCTTGTGGTACAAGATGGGTAAGTTCTTCTGGATAAGCAGATTCATCCAATACCAACCTGGCGATTATCGACCGTCTGACATTGAGATCCGTATTTTGATTGATGCCGGTTGACCCGGTTGCTTTGCTTGCATGAAGCTGTTGACAGTACCCGCATTGTGTAAGAATCTGAGCCGTCTATTCTCGAATATACGGACAGATTCGGGAATTATCAATAGCACCGATAATACCAACTTTCCAGATATAGAAGCGGTTTGCTGGTTTCTCACTATTTTCGGTTATGAATTCAAACCCGACATTTGATACGCTGCTGACCACCTTCCCGGTGCCGGCCGACGATGCCATCTCGTATCGCCCGGCAATTTTCTGGGCGATGAACGATAAGCTGGAGCGTCCAGTGCTTGAGGCACAACTCGACGGTTTCGCGAAGTGCGGTTACGGCGATTCATCGGGCCATAAGCCGGTCAGGAGATATAGATGGAAGAGCATTCAGAACGAGCAACAAACGCGCAGAACAGGCCAGTGACCGGCGAAAATATACCGTCAGACCCTGAGGTCCTGGCAACACCGAAGCGACGACGCTTCACTGCCAAGTACAAGCTATCGATCGTAACAGAGGCAGCGGGTTTCGTAAAGCCAGGCTCAATTGGTGCATTGCTGCGTCGCGAGGGGCTGTATTCGTCACACCTGACGAAATGGCGTCGTCAGGTCGAAGCTGGTGAGTTGGCTTCGACAACGGGTCGTAAGCGAGGGCCAGCGGCAAAGCTGGTGAACCCGATGGAGAAGGAAATTAAGCGTCTTGAGCGGGAGAAGCGGGCGCTTGAACGAAAGCTCAAGCAGGCCGAGCTGGTGATTGAATTCCAAAAAAAATTTTGCGGAGATACTGGATCTGGCGAAAGAGAACGAAGACAGGCAATAGCAACCGTGCGTGACCGTCCAAAGGGTGTGGGCATTGCGATGGCTTGTCTGGCGTTGGCGTTGTCGATCGCGACCTTTTATCGGAGCCTCCGACCTGCGCGGAACACACCTCGGCCGTCGCCGGCACGCAAAATCGGCAAGGATGTGCGTGAGCTGGTAATTACCCGTAGCAGCGGTGTCACCAATTCCCGAAAATGATGGTCGCTGGGGACACGTAGATAATATCGCGCCCATCCTGTTCCTCGATCGCATCCACAGCGGCCAGCCGGACTGCCTGGTCAGGGTCCTCAATCGCCATCTTCGCGAGAATAATTGTTTGGCTTCGGTAATGGTGTTGGCGAGCGACTGCTGGCCAGAGAAGTGCCCAAAGCCCTGAATAATTTGTCGGCAAAGGGTGACTGATTGATGGGTAGATGTATCATAAATCATACATCATTTTGATCAGCTCAATTCCGAGGGCCATTCCGCCAGATACACGCCGTGCTTTTCCCCCGGCCAGCCGGCGTTGAAGATCACGCCGCTTTGATCGGGCAGCACAAAAGGGTAGGCAAACGGGCCGCGAGGGCTGAACGCTGTTGTGGTCGGGTAGGAGGCGATGATGTGCTCGTTCCAGCTGTGGCGAAGGGTCTCGATCTCCACGGCGAACAAGTTGTCGAAGCCAGGCGCACCGGCGCAGACGATATAGCGTGAATCCGGGGTCACCTGCATGTGCCCGCCCCAGCGGCCTGGCGGATACTTCGCCGCCAGGTCCTCGCCGGTCCGCCAGTCGGTCGCGCTCAGCCACCACTCCAGATCGTAATGGTTGAAGTCCGGACCGATCTCAAACGCATGCGGGGTCAGATAGCTGACGATCCGGTTACCGTCGGGCGTCCACAGGTAATGGTCGCGGGCACCGCCCAAGGTGGCGGGCCGCATGGCCTCCTCCGCCAGCGGCACCGGTTGGTCGAATGTGCCGTCGAGCTTGCGCAGGTGCATAACCTGATCGACGTAGCGCGCCGGTGACGGCCAGCGGTCATACACGTAGAGGTCCGGATCCGTGGGGCAGCCCTGGATATGCGGGCAGAAACAGTCGTCTGTATCGAGCACGATACGCGGCGGCTGATCGGCGCACAAGAGGTAGTGCCTTGACCTGACAGGACCATCGTACGGGGTGCCGCGCGAGAAGAAGGCAATGCCGCGCAGGCCGTCTGAAAGCAGGGTGCTGCAACTATCCAGATCCCATCCGTTGACACGGATCGAGGCGACTTCACAGGCTGCGCGCATATCCCATAACAGCGCCCGTTGCCGGCCCGGCCGTCGGTCGAGGACGCAGGCGATTTGGGTGTCGTTGTTGACTTCGGTCACATCGAGACCGGCCGGGAACGGATGGGTGGTTTCGCCAGTTGCCAGATCGAGCAGCAGATAACCCGCCGCGCCGACGTCCGGAACAGCGCCGTGACTCAGCACCACTTTGCGGCCGTCTTCGATAAAGCAGCGGAAATGATGGTACTGTGTTTCCCAAATTTGTTCAGCGGCATCGTCGCCACGGTTGTAGAGGCACAGCACCCGCATACCGGTGGGATCGGTCCAGCCATCGAAAACCTGTGTCGCCTGCTCGAAGAGTGACGGCTGCCCGGACGCCTTCATCATACCCCCGGCGCCTGTTCAAGCAGGATACAACTGAGCGGTGGCAGGGTTACCGTTAGTCCGCCGCCGTCGGTTTTTCGTGCCTCTGTATCCAGGTCCAGCGCTGACCGGTGCTGGCGGACGACGTTATTGTACGCCTCATCTCGTTTCCAAATATTGAGAACCTGGGTAATGGTCTCAGCTCCGTAGCCTTGTGACGATGACTCATCGCGGCCTGCGGCTTCAATCCTGGCAATTCGATCCATCCCATCGAGAAGTTCTTTGACGTCGCTCTGCTCCAGGACCTTGCCATAGTTCAAATAACCGTTCTCATCCCAAAATCGGACTTGTTCGTCGCTAATCATCCTCAGCTCCATTTGCTTCACGTGGCAGGTACGATCGGGAGTCCCCGCGAGATTTGTGAATTATTCAGGCTAATTTTAGAGTACTTTTTGAGTTTGACAAGCGGCTTCGATCAAAGGAGGTCGGTGCGTTTCTGTACTCAAGAAACCATTGACAGCTTCGATGCGATCTTCGTCGTTGATTGCCCGGAGGCGTTCGGAAATTCTGTTTGGACCTGGAACATATCCTATTTTTCGAGTGCTGAACTTGATACCAATGAACCCGATAAAAATTCCTTTTACCCCTATCACCATCCCGGCTTCACAGCGAACGCCTATTACATGGATGGACACGTCCACAGTTTCAAACCGATGTGGCTGGGCCACGATCGCAACTTTACATCGCTCTACAGTCAAACAGCGCAAGAAGCTGAAAACTGAGACGTTGATGCTGCGATCGCCCGATCGTGACAATCCTACCAGCCCGGGATCACCGGTGATACATAGCGTGTAACCGTCTTAAGCGGCGCCACCGTCGCCTGCAGGTACTCACGACGGTAGAACGGGTAGACAGAAGGTGATGCGTTCTGCGGCGTCAACTCCGTCACCGTGTTTCCCCTCATACGAATGGTGTAGAGGGTTTCCTCCGCTGTTGCCGTGTACGCCGTCCGCGTAATGACCTGCTCAACCATCGGGAAGCGCAGCTCCACGATGTCTCCCGGACAGATGTCTGTGAGGTCGATGTAGTGGGAGACCGATGGCGGGGAAATCACCGCCCCATTCAGGAAACAATCGAGCCGCCGGCGGCTCACCCACGGTGGAATACGCACGGAAATTCGATTTGCTGTCTTATTTCGAATGACCACTTTGCCTTCGTACGGCAGGTAGCTGTGGAGATCGAGCCACGGAGCCGAGCGATTAAGAAAAAGGTTGACATGGGCATGCCCGTCGTTGCAGCGGGTGATGGCGTCCCACGCCATGTACAAACCCCGCGCCGCGTTGGCGGTGCAACATTGCATGATCCAATGGCCATGCACCCCGTCGGCCTGCATACTGGCCCAGAAGATGCCGAGAGCTCGATCAACAATGTCATCCCCGAGGTAATCCTGCCCGGGGATCTGCCCTGCCTTCATTTCCGGCCCGCGCTCAGGAGCATGCCTGACAATACGCTCGACAAGCTCCCGGTCGGTAAGTTGTGCCTCCACCAGATGGTTGCGAATTACACGGTCGGCATCCTCCCAGTAATCGCCGTAGCCCGCTTCCGACAGCTTTAAGGTCAGCGCCACCAGGTCGCCAAGAAAACAACCTTCCATCAAGATCGGATCTGTGGCATTGTGGGTTATCTGCTCAGCCGTGGCTTCGGCGCCCATGAAGGTGGGGATGTAACCGATTTCCGGAATACCGAATGACTTCATGTATTCGTATGAGCAGCGGACAAAATCACAAGCAGACGCGTCGTTTGCCACGATGCCGTACTCCAGTAAGCCACGCAAAGCGATAGCACGAGCATGAAAATGGGTGTCCACATGCCCATGCTCCCGACCATTGCCCGAAGGCACGTCGACGAAACCGCTCCAGAAGCAGGGCTTCATCACGAAGCGCGCCAGCTTGCCGGCGAACGCGAGTGCCTGCTCATCACCGCTGCATGCCGCCCATCGGCAAAGGGCCCGGATTTGACCGCCGTGATAGGCTATAACGCTGCCTTCGCCGCCTTCATGATCGGTGCTGGGCTCATCGGTTTTACGCCAACCTGAACGTGGGTAGCTGAAGGCACTGCCGAAACCCCCATCGGGATAGTATGCATAATCGTCCTTCTCGATGGCAACCCGTTCGATACCCCGGGACAATCGGCTCAGGGTTGCGTCATATTGATCGGTGCACTCCAGAGTGCGGCGGGCGAGCAGGGCAAGCATAAGCGTAGCGGAACCGACAATCGTACCGACGTCCTCAGGTTCCACTGAATAGGCGTGGACGTGCTGATCCGCGTGCCAGGGCCGCTTCGGATCGTAGACGATGTACATCAATCCGTCATCCGGCGAGATGCAGCGTACCTGGTAATCCAACATCTGGGTCTCGATGCCGGTATGTCTGTCGCTGCCGCACATGCAGCGCATCTGCGGGATTGCCTCGGAGAATTTGGGCGTACAATCCCAGTCGCAGCCGCGGTGCCGCATCATCGGCGGTTGGTGGCAAAAGTGGACCTCAAAATACATCAACGCTTCATTGTCGGGGTCCACTGTATTGCACATCCCATCCAGGGCGAGTTCGCCGCGCTCGACCAAATCGAGTGTGTCCGGTACGGTGTCCTGGTAGCGTTCCCCGCCATACGGGGGGTCGTTTTTAGTGGGCGCCGCGTGATCAGTGTTCGCTTGTAATGGTGCACCCTCTCCCGGCGCACCCTCTCCCTCTCTCGGATCCATCGCTGATCCCCGATTGTACTACTATCTTAGTTTGCCTGCATCTTAAACCAAGGAACCATAATCCCACTTGGCGCTACGCGCAATCACTTCTCAGGGCTGCCATAGCGAAGACGGCGCCAATACCGCGATGCGCTGCTTCACCATTATCCGAACGCTTGAGCAAAACGACATCCCCGTCAAGCCCTACCTGCTCGCCTGGTGCGACGCCATCGCCCGCCACGGCGGCCAACCGCCCGACGACCTCGAGTCATGGCTACCCTGGCAACTCGCCGACTACGTCAAGCAGCGTATCGACCACTTCTGGCGCGCTTGAGCCCGCCGCATCCGCCGCACACGCCGGCCACTACGTCGCCCGACGAGTACTTACCTTTTTTTCCCCTTGTAGTTGACACGTTCCGCTGGTCACGTAGAATATGCCATGAAAAACTCCCCGAAGTACCTCGCTATGTTCCTTCTCGTCACCGCCCTTGGCACCTTGCCCTCTCTGGCGGCTGACAACACTGACCAACGTGGCGCTCAAGCCCAGGCCTACCGCGCCGGCAACGAACCGGTGCTCGCCAATCCCGACGGTTCCATCATCGCCGAGGCAGAGGAGTTCCGCATCGGGAAGTCCGCCTGGCGCGCCAGCGAATGGGGCGAGAACTATTACGCCGCGACGTTCGCCAACTCCTTCCTCAGTCGCAAGGCCTTCCTCCAGGCGCCGGAGCAGTGCGACACCGCGACTGCGACCATCCGCGTCAATGTACCCGCTGCCGGACGCTACGTGGTGCTGGTACGTTACGAGGCGACTTATCGCTTCGAGACCCAGTTCAAGGTGAAGGTTCAACAAGCCGGTAAGACGCTGCTCGACCAGCTCTACGGAGCGCGCGACAACGTCAAAGTGTGGGCATTCAAAACGGGTAAGGACAGCAGTAACTTGAAGAAGGAAGTCGCCTGGGCCTGGGGCGCGGTGGAGAATACCGTCTGGGAAGGCCACAATGCCGCGGTGACGCTGGCGAAAGGCATCGCGACAATTTCACTGACGGCCGGAAAACAGCCCTCGCCGGCAGCAAAGCGCAATATCGACTGTGTCCTGCTGACCACGGATGAAGCCCATGTCAAACACCAGCTGGCGAAAGCGACACGCCTGCCGTTCGACGGCATGCTGACACAGGCTGGCGATGTCTGGCTGCGGGTGCAGAACAAGAGTGCTGCGCCGCTCACGCTCACGGTCCCGAAATGCCGCGAACACTCGCCCTACTGGGTCCACATCCGTCGTTGGAAGAACGTCGTCGTCGCTGCGCCGGCCGGTAAGACAACGGAATGGGTGGACGTCGGCGGCCTCCTCGACACCTTGAACGACGGCCAGTGGAGCCTGACTGCCAAAGGCGAAGCGCTCGACTACACCGTCGAACTTGGACTCCGCAACGCCGCCGGGAAAATTGCGCGGATCGCAGATTTCGCTGGGACGGCTAGCACGCTCAATCTCGCCTACGACGGCGACACCCGGTACAGCAGTCAGGTGCGTGACCAACGGGACGTGCTCAGGGACCTGATGGCGTATCTGAGGGCACAACCGCTTCGCGGCAAACGGCCGACGCTGACACCGATCTACTGCGAGACGTTCTCGAAGGTGAAAGGTGACGATGCCTACAACGCCGCGGTCGACGAATTCATCTCGCTCTATAACCTGGAGCTGACGGGCCGAGATGCGGGCGCTCAAGAAGGCTTCTCGCGGCGCGGCTTCGTCGATGTGCGGAGTGTCGCGACACCCGATCTGGCAGCCAAATGCATCGCCTACGGTGACAGTGCGAAGCAGATCGAAGTCGTCAGTCTCGGTGACGAAATCGGCCTCAAGCGACCGAGCGGGAAAACGGTGACCGAGGACTTCCGCACCTGGCTTAAGTCAGAGGGCCTGACGCCCGCAGATGTCGACCCAACCGCCGGCGGTGACTGGGAAAAGATCGTCTTCGGTCCAGGGGCTGCGGTGGCCAAGCCGCGTCTGTACTATTGGTCGGAGAAGTATCAGAACGCATACGGCATCGCCGCCATCAAGGAACGCACAGACATCATTCGCAAATACCTGCCCAATGCCGGCATCGGCGCGAATTTCTCGCCGCATCACGGCTTTGCCCGCCAGGCCTACATCGGCGAGGTCTACAAGTGGGTGACACTGTTCCGCAAGGAAGGCATGACGATGCCGTGGAGCGAAGACTACATCTGGCAGCTGCCCGTCGGCTCGCAGCAGATGAATTTCATCAACCTCGATCTGTCCCGTGCGGCGATCCGCGGCATGGACGGGATGCGGATCCATTACTACGTCATGCCGCACTGGCCCGGCAACACGCCAATGCAGTGGCGGCGCCAGTTTTACGGCGACCTCGGGCATGGCATGAAGGATGTTAATCTCTTCGAGTTCCGGCCGGTACAGGTGGCCTACACCGAGAACCACGTCACCCACAACCCGATGTACGGCGAGATCCTCAAGTCGTTCTATGAGCTCGGGCAGTTCGAGGATATCGTTCAGAAAGGCGCAGTGCGCGGCGGTACGGCGGCACTGTGGTTCAGCGAGGTGTCCGACGCCTGGCGCGACAATCAGGGCAGCATGAGCGCCGCCAAGCGGTCGATGTACACCGCCATCCTGCATCAGCAGCTGCAGCTCGACTTTGTCGTCGATCAGGACGCTACCGACGGGATCCTCGCAGAGTACAAGGTCCTCTACGTCACGGATCCACATTTACACTCGGCATCGGCGGCGGCGATCGCGGCCTGGGTGAAAAAAGGCGGCAGACTGCTGGCTACGGCCGGCGCCGGGATGTTCGACGAGTACAACCAACCGAACAAGGTGTTCCGCGAGCTCCTCGGCGTCGACCAGAGTGCGCTGGAGGCGCCGGCGGCGAAACAGATCGGCTATATCAAGCAGGATCTGCCATTCGTCGACCCGGTCGATACGGTGACGTGGAAGCACGGCGACAGGACAGTGGCCATTCCTGCCTTCGGTGCCTGCAGTCGGTTCGCCGTGAAGGGCGCAGAAGTCATCGGCACGTTCAGCGACGGCACGCCGGCAATCAGTCGTCGCGCCGTCGGCACCGGCACGGCAATCTATTGCGGTTTTCTGCCGAGTCTGAGCTACTATAAACCAGCGACGCCGGCGCGCCCCGTCGATCGCGGATCAAGCGATGCCTCGTTCAGTCACTTTATCCCCACCGCCTTCGACGCCAACGCCAGCGCCCTCATCGCGCTGCCGGCCGCCGGCGTAGCCCGTCAGGTCACCTGCTCCAATCCCTTGGTCGAAGCCAAGATCATTCAGCACAAGGAGGGCAGCGTGATCACTCTCGTCAACTGGAGCGACGGGCCGGTTGAGGATCTCACGGTCACGGTCAACGTTCGGACTCGCAGCAGCAAAGCGTATCTCGCCAGCGGCGCTCCGGTCACCGTTGTCAGCAAGAAGAAACCTGCCGTCTTCTCTCTCTCGCTCGACGTCGCCGATGCGCTCGTGCTGCCGTAGCGCTTGCCTGTGGGAGGCAGCCTCTGGCTCCCACATTCTCTGGACGAACCCGCCAGTAGGACTATAGTACAACCGGAAAGGCGCGAAAATTGCGCCGCCGGGAACGTTTCGATCGCCGGCGCACTCTATAAAGAAACAGCCACATCCCGCCCACGGAATGGTCCCGACGCCGCTTCCTGCTGGCGGCTGCGGCAGGTGCCGCGCTGCCGGCCGTACGTTCTGCGATGGCGCTGCCGGCGATGACTGGCATCGATGGCAGCGAGTTCATGCTGCCGGCCGGCCGCACCTATCTCAATAGCGGCTCACTCGGCCCCACGCCCCGCACCGTTTACGAGGCCGCGGTGGCGGCATGGCAGCAACTGGAGCAGGATCCCGTCTCTCAAGGGTTCGGTCCACTGTTGGAGAAGATGGAAGAGACGCGCCGCGGTGCCGCCAAGTTCCTTGGCTGTGAAGTCGACGAGATCAGTCTGACGCGTAACACCACCGAGGGCATGAACAGTATCGCTCAGGGTATCGACCTGCAGGCGGGAGATCGAGTACTGACGACAGACCAGGAGCATCCGGGCGGCGCCTTGTGCTGGGAGTACTTCCGCAAGTATCGCGGCCTGGGGATAGACCGCATCAAACTGGCGACGGGGGCGACGGACGACGCGATCCTCGCCCGGCTCGACAGTGCGCTGGGCAAGAAAACGCGTGTTGTCAGCCTCAGCCACGTCACGTTCACGACCGGGCAGCTCCTGCCGATAGAGAAGATCGCCCAACGCTGTCGTGCCAGGGGCTGTCTGCTGGTCGTCGACGGCGCCCAATCGGCGGGGATGCTGCCGGTGCGCCTGCGCGAACTCGGCTGCGATGCCTACGCGACAAGCGGCCACAAATGGCTGCTCGGCCCTAAGGGCACGGGGCTTCTCTATATTCGCCGCAGCGCCAGCGAGCAGATCCACCCGATGACGCTGTTCGCCGGCCCACGCGCCTATACGGGCGCAACAGGGACCCGGGATATGCCGTCGATCATCGGCCTTGGCGGCGCCATCCGTTTTCTCGACAACATCGGCAGCGACAGGATCCAGGCGCACGGGCTGTCGCTGCGCAAGCGTCTTGTCACCGGCCTGGAGAAGATCCCCGGTGTCGACATCGTCGGTCCGTCCAACAAAGCCGCCACCGCCATCGTCAGCATCCGCCTGACCGGCGATAAAAAGGCCCCGCTAATACGACGCGCGCTGGCGCAACAGCACGACGTAATCGTCAAACAGCTGCCCGCTCAGGTCCCGAACGGACTACGGATTTCACTGCACGTACACAACGACACCGCCGATGTCGATCGGCTGTGCGCGGCACTCAAGGCGGTACTCTGAGACTGTCGTGAGTAGTGAGTACCAATCATAGCCATCCCATAGCGTGGGGGAAAACGATTTATCTGATTTATGATTGGTACAGCAAGTGCAAGGACAACGGCGATTTATCTGATTTATGATTTATGATATCTGATTTATGATTGGTACAGCAAGTGCAAGGACAACGGCGATTTGTCTGATTTATGATTTATGATTGGCACAGCAAGTGCAAGGACAACGGCGATTTATCTGATTTATCCAGTGGTACATCGTTGCAATGCCAAGAATCGTTATTCGCGGACGTCATGCTCGCAGGAAAAGCCTCGCCCAGGAAAGTCGTTTCCGGCAAATAGCTATGGGACAGCAACGGGACCACCTCGACTATGCTCCACGCCATCGCAAGCATATCAGCCAACCCTTGTGGGGTTCTGACTATGGGACAGCATCTTGTTCGCTTTCCCTCAGCGCGGCATCGTAATCCAACATGGTCATTTCGTGGACGGAAGATTTTGAGCGTGGGAAGCCATGAAAAACACCGAAATCAGCCACCTATGGGATGGCTGTGAGTCAGTGCCATTGATCACTACCATCTCGGGATCACCGGCGCTACATAGCGTGTCACCGTCTTGAGCGGCGCG
>CAJWLW010000092.1 GCA_913042885.1 uncultured Lentisphaeria bacterium
TCTGTCGTTGCTGGGTGTGGTATATGCGGCATTGACACTGCAGGAATAGCGAATTTCTTTCTCCCGTCAGTACCAGTACATACCGGCATACTCGCCGCTGCCAATTGATACCCTGACACGTGGCCCGGCTTCACTCCTGGTGCGCCATTTGGCGTGGCCGTCCGAGAACAGAACATTCAATCCTTCGAACCCGAACTGCAGGTGGTTGGGCATCCCTGTTTCATGGTCGTGTGGTGGTACTCTGCCTCCCCAGCCGACACCACCCTCCCAGGCGTCGTAACCGAACGGCCCGTCAATTACGTCCCATAGATTTGCCGGGTATCTGGCCATGTTCATGTCTGTGGCCATCGGGACTTGGCCAGGGCCATACTCTCCTGTCGCTTCGCCTACTTTATCGGCGATCTCCGGCTTGGAGTCCCCGTGGTCGGCGAGATCAGTAACCGCTTCGTTTGGGCCGAAAAGTAATTGCGGTAGATGGCCAGGCCATTCAACATTGTCGAATGCGACAAAGAAATTATAACCGGTCTGGACATACTCTGCTGGTTCGCAGTTCCAGCCGACGTGATTGCTGACCGCCGGCGGGCGCCGGTTACCGGCTGGTGACCACAGTACGTCGCAGTCGTCTGCATTGATCGGATGTGCGTCGCCGGCGGCCGATGGGCAATAGGCAACATCTGGTGTGATCCCGGCACTTTGGAAAGCGTCTCGTGCGTCTGAAACGACCCCCGAGTACCCGCCGTTTTTGATTACCCAGGCCGTTCCCGACATAAAATGTATAAATTGGGTATCATTGGACGCGGCGTAGTCGAACTCTGCGACCCCGATCTGCTTCAAGTTGGACATGCAGAGTACCCGCTTGGCCTTCTCTCTGGCGCGGCTCAGGCCCGGCATCAGCATCGCGATCAGTATGGCGATGATGGCGACCACCACGAGCAGCTCGATCAGGGTGAACCTGGTCGAGCTTTCTCTCGTTGTTACTCTCGCCCGCTTCACGGGCTTTCTGGCTATGGCGGGCTGCGCCAGCAGCAGTTCGGTGAGCGTGAAATTTTGGCGAGTTTTACCCAACTTTATCGTCTCTCTGTGAGCGCTCCGATTGCACATAAAATTATCCTTAATCGGCTGTTTTTCAACGGCCGTTCACTGTGGAGAAGGGTGTCAGCGGCGTGAGAGAGATGATCCAGGTAGAAAGGCGGATCTGTGGATTGAATAAACCGATTCCCGCAACCATAGTTTCACCATCGAAAAGATCATGCGCCGGCAGGCGGCAGAAGCGTTGACTCACAAGCTCTCCCGCTATTTGGATCCGGGCAACTTTCGCTGGCAGACGATGGCCGGCATACTCCCATTTGCGTGAACCGGGATGTGGGACGACCAGGTGCCCCTCGTGTACTCGAGCTTCCCCAAGCAAAAGGCGAGACAGATTCTGGAAAACTCGGCAAGGACCAACCATGAACCTCGCGACGATCAAAAACGAATTCGAGGAGAACGGATTCATCGTGATCCCGCAGATATTTTCCCCCACGGAGCTGGCGGAGATCGACACGCAGACAAAGGCGTATGTCGCCGACATCGTACCGTCGCTCGGTCAAGGTGACGTGTTTTACGAAGAGCCGCCGTCAAAGGCGATCAAGAGCCTGTTTCACATGGACACGCATTCGGACTTTTTCGATGGACTGCAGCGGCATGAAGGTATGCTCGAGATGATGCGGGCACTTTTCCCCGGCAATATCTGCTGCAAAGGTGTCGGGCTCTTTGGCAAGTCGGCCGGTGACGGGTCTGTGACCCCGGCGCACCAGGACAACGGTTTCAACTACTACGAGCCACCGTACTGCCTGAAGGCTTCGATTGCTCTTGACGCACATAGCCCGGACAACGGCGTGATGATCTGCCAGAAAGGCTCCCATAAACTCGGCGTGCAACCGCACCAGCCGTCCGGCGTCGTCGGCTTCAGTCAGACCCTCGTCGAACCGGTGGACACCGACCGTTATCCCGAGGTCGCTGTGTGCATGGAACCGGGTGACCTCTGCCTGCACCACACCGACACCGTGCACCGCAGCGGCTCCAACCGGACCAGCCGCTCACGACGGATGATCAGCCTCGTTTTCCACTCCGACCTGGCTCTCCACAATGAGGAAAAGTTGGCTTGGGTCCGCAATGAACGCGAGCGCCTGTATGATGCGCTGAAGTAGTACAGGATACCCGGAAGAATTCCACATCATGAAACCCTGCTCGATTTCGTCGACGAGATCCTGCGACCCGTTCTAGATTGCGAGACCCCAAAATCCGACTGCTCCAGCGCACCAGGGGTCATCCTGCCACGGAACAAACAGAGATATACAGATGCACAAATGCGATCGCATCGCAGGTACCGCCTACTGCATGGACGGGATATTCGGCGACTACCTGAAGGCCATGTCCGATCAATGGCTCAAGGCCGCGCCGCAGGGTAATCCGGGCATGCTCGAGATGTTCCGTGACCGCGACCGCCGACCGCTGCGCGATATGGTGCAATGGGCCGGCGAATTTGCCGGCAAATACCTGACCAGTGCGGTGCAGACACTGCGTCTCACGGGCGACCCCGGGCTCAAGGGGCAGATCGAAATGTTCGTCGGCGAGCTGATGACGTTGCAGGCTGACAACGGCTACCTGGGGCCGTGGCCATCGGAATGGGCCATGACGAATCTCGCGCCGAACTTTGTCCACGACACCGCAGAAGAGGACAGGAAAGGGGAGGGGACCTGGGACACATGGGGGCATTACCATATCACGCTGGGATTGCTGATGTGGCATGCCGACACCGGCGACGCCGCAGCACTCGACTGCGCCTGCCGCATAGGCGACCTGCTTTGCGAAGTATATCTCGGGGACAAATCGCCGCGCCTGGCGGACACCCCCTACACCGAGATGAACCTGGCGCCCGCACACTCCCTGGCGCTGCTTCACCAGGTCACGGGTGAACCGCGATACCGGCAGCTCGCTGAACAGATCATCGAGGAGTTCGCTGCGGTCGACGAGTCCGGTGCGTACCTGACCGGGAATTACCTCGAAGGACCGCTGGCCGGCGTCGAATTCTTCGAACTGCCGAAGCCGCGCTGGGAGAGCCTGCACCCGATCATGGCCTTGCCCGAGCTGTACGCAGTCACCGGGAACGAACGGTACCGCGCCGCCTTCGAGCGAATGTGGTGGAGCATCGTTGCCACCGACCGGCACAACACCGGCGGCTTCAGTTCCGGCGAACAGGCCACCGGCGACCCGTTTGTTTTCTTTGGTATCGAGACCTGCTGTACCATTGCGTGGATCGCGCTCGGCATCGAAATGCTGCGCATGACCGGTGACCCCCGGGTTGCCGACGAACTCGAATTCAGTACAGTGAACTCGGTGATCGGACTGCACTCGGTCAGCGGCCGCTGGTGTACCTACGACACCCCCCCCGACGGTAAACGCTTTGCTTTCCTCCGTGATAATTGGCATGCGCGCCCAGGGTGTTCGGAACTGAACTGCTGTGCCGTCAACGGTCCACGCGGCATCGGCATGGTGTCGGACTGGGCGTTGATGCGGGTTGAAACCGATAGCGGGATTGCAGGATTGCTGCTGAATTGGTACGGGCCTTCGGAGATGACGGCGCGGCTGGATGATGCAGTTGAGATCACACTGCGCCAGGTTACCGAATACCCCTTTGCCGGCCGCGTCGAGCTCGCTGTCGTGCCGTCTGCTCCTGCCGCGTTCTGTCTGAAACTGCGAATTCCGCAATGGTCGACGGACACACGGGTGACCGTCAATGGAGAGGCGATTGCGAACGTCGAACCCGGTGCGTACCTCTCGATCGATCGCGAGTGGCAGGCCGGTGACCTGGTCGTGATCGATTTCGACATGACACTGCATTTTTGGGTCGGCGAAAACGCCTGCGCGGGCCGTACCTCCATCTACCGGGGGCCGATCCTTCTGGCGTATGACCCGCGATACAACGACATCGACGGTATTGACCCGCCGGTACTCGACGCGCGCCAACTCGAATTCCAGGCAGTCCAGTGGGAGCACTGGCTGCCGCCGGGGCTGCTGCTCGAGTTCACGGCGGCGAACGGGCAGGCGGTGCGGCTCTGTGACTTCGGCAGTGCCGGTGAAGTCGGCAGGGAATACAAGTCCTGGCTGCAACTTGAAAACCTCGACGAAAACCATAGATGTTTCTATGCCCCGCCGCTCGAACGCCGTTTGCGGGCGGAGATCGGGCGCTACGCGGCGCTCTATGAATTGTATCCCGGTCGATCGCTGACCGGCGGCAACCCGAAGAGCCGGGTGATGGCGAGATTGTGCCGGGAATGGCCGGCGTTCGCACAGAACTGTGCGGCGGCGCGCGAGCAGATCGCTGCAGATCCTGATTCCGAAATGTCGAGATCGCTCGCAGATGTGCTGACGCGGCTGGCTGAGACGAGCGACATCCTCGAGCCGAATCTGCTCGAGCGCTTGGAGAAGGAGGTTGCGGAGTTGGCGCTTCCATCCGTGAGTGAGGTGACGGGCTGGTGGGTCAGCGAGCTGCAGCCCCCGGTCCCGGACATCTGTCAGGCGGTGTTGCCGGATGACTCAGCCATCACGAACCCGATTCAGTCGCATGGCCTGTGGTTTGATGCCAGCGCTGTCCACCGCGGCCGGCCGGGTGTTCTTTATCTGCGGGTTACCGTGGATATGCCCGAGGCGTCGGACTCCGACATCAGGTACGGCGCCGATGGTCCCGTCAAGGTCTGGGTCAACAGCACCGAGGTCGACTGTCGGCCCGGAGCAACCACCCCCGCCAGGGCCGACGAATATCACGCCGCCGCAACGTGGCGGCAGGGCGACAATACGATTGTCTTTGCTCTCGACTCCGATGAAGGGGAGGCGTGGGGCGTGCACGTGGGGGCGCCTCATGTGTAAGTGCTACCTTCAATGCTTGCCGACAGGGAAAACCACTGATCATGAACGCCGTGATAATTACTATTGCGGCACCACTTGTTGTATTCGCGGAACCATTACCCATTCGGGGGGGACGGGATGAAGCTGGGACTTGTGACCTATGAAATGGCGGCGCAGTGGGACGTCGACACGATCATTGCCAACTGCCGTGAGGCCGGCTTTGAGGGTGTCGAATTGCGGGCTACACACGCCCACGGTGTCGAGGCCAGCCTGAGCACGGCTGAGCGCAGGGAGGTGCGGCAGAAGTTCGAGGGCAGCGAGGTGCGTGCCTACGGCCTGGGCACGGCGTTTGAGTTTCACTCCCCGGACCCGGCCGAGGTCCGGCGAAACATCGAAGATACCAAAGCGTCCCTGCAGCTCGCTGCCGAGCTCGGCATGGAAGGCGTCAAGGTGAGGCCCAACGGCATCCCTGTGGAGGTGCCCGAGGAGCAGACCATCGAGCAGATCGGTACCAGCATGCGGGAAGTTGCGCAGGCCGGCGCCGACCTCGGCGTTTACGTCTGGCTCGAAGTGCACGGGGTCGAGTCCTGCCGCGTCGATCGCATGCGCAAGATGATTGACATTGCGGATCACGCAAATGCGCTCCTGACCTTCAACTGCAACGAAGGCGAGACCGACGACAGCGGTTCCTGCCGGGGTGCCTATGAAATGCTGAAACACAAGATCGGCTGCGTGCACATTCACGAGCTGTGGCTCGCCGACAGCTACCCGTACCAGGAGCTGCTGCAGTATCTGAAAGATGACGGCTACAGCGGCTGGGTCAGCTACGAGGGACCGGGCAGCAGCGATGCGGTCCTGGTCATGAAGTGCTACCGGCGTTTGTGGGACCTGATGCTGGCAGGCGACTGATGAAGTTGAAATTTATGGGGACGCTCAGTGACAGTACGCTTCCCTCCCCATTGCCCGGCTGACTGACGCTTAAAACGGCTTGATTCAGGACAAGTCGGGCACGATTTTGTTCCCCGGGAGAAAGGTCAAAAGAAACGCTATATTGGGTTGCATACCCACGGTGACAGATTGATTGTACAGTATGCGGATCAGGCCAACTTGGGCCTGTTGCACTGTGAGGTAGAGTAACTCGGAAGCTTTTCCCTGTCGCCCGTCCCGGGTGATGCCGTGGCTGGACAAGGCGGGGCATGGGATGCCGAAGCCCCCCCAGGCCAACTTTGAACAGGAGGCAGGATATGTCATTTGCGGGCAAGCGAGAGAGCGCGCCTGAAGTGGCGCGAGGCGGAGACATCGATCCATTCTCGCTGATCGAGTTGCTCCCCTTCCACACCCCCGCCTGCAAGGCGGGCAGGGCCTGCGACAGGGCGAGAGCTCAAAAACGCTTTACGCTCATTGAGCTGTTGGTCGTGATCGCCATCATCGCCATCCTGTTTGCGATGCTCCTTCCAGCGCTGGGGCAAGCGAAGGAAAGCGCCAAGCGCATCACGTGCATGTCCAACCTGAAGCAGTGGGGTGTCAGCCTGCACGGTTTCAAGAATGACCATGACCAACGGCTCTTGACGACACCGATACATTATGGCACTGCCCCCTATCCACAGTTAATGTATCTTGCGAACGGCAGTGGGGCGTTGGAAACTCTCACCGGAGAAATGAATGTAGAGTCGATCAATCCCTACATCGGCTACCCGGTCGCAATCGAAAATTGGCCTGCGAATATGGCAGCAACGACTGTGGACCCGCGGTCCATTTTTTTCTGTCCCAGCGCCGACCCTGGGAACTGGGCGGGGTATTGGGGCAATACTGTCGGTGCCGGGATCTACTGCCCTTCGATGAATTACGGGTACTTTGCGAATTTCGAGGAGCCTGAGTGGGCCGACTTTGCGCCGCGATCGGAGGATCTGACGGGGGCAGAGTTGGAGGGCGATCGTCTCTTGATGTCCGATGTCGTTTACAATGGTTTCGGTGGCAACAAGTTCTGGTACAACCACGGCAACTACGGCTGGTCGGGGAATGGTGATATTAATGGTGTCGACCCTGACTACGAGGACTATGGTCCCCCGGAACTCTCCGGGATGAACCAACTCTACGGGGACGGTCATGTGAGATGGAAGGCCGCGGGCGATCTGGACATCGCCAACATGATGAGTTTAGGTGTGGTTCAAAGAAGGGTCACAGGCGGCGGCGGCGGGACGGACAGAATTTTCTATTGACCTCGCTTCGCTGCGGGTACCCGGTTCGCACTGTTGCATCTACCCATGCCGAGACCGGATTCCGGAGTCCGTCCCGGGCGGAGTTATGGCGGGACAAGAGATGTGGGGGATTGATTGTCCGCTGTCGTAGTCTTGCTTATCGCCGCGATCTGCGCGGCAACCTGAAGGCCTTTGTCGATACCTGTTCTGCAGACGTCTGTGGCCGTCAAAATTAATTTTTCTACCAGTAAACGAGGATAATTAGCGGTGTCTATTGTCGTTGCGAAACGAATTGGTATGTTAGGAGTAACACACACACACACACACACCGATCAACGAGGCCCTATGCTCAGCAACGAACAATACCAGCACTTCCAGACCTTCGGCTTTATCCTCTTGCGCCAGTTCTTCAGTTCCGACGAGGTGAAGACCCTCCGCGAAGAATTCGAGAAAGGTCTTAATCTGGCCTACCAGGACCGCCCCTTCGACGGCTCCGAGCCACACTGGGTATCGCAACTGGGTCCCGATACGCCCTTCTACGCCAGCCTGCCTGAGGACGAGCGTTTCTGGTCGATCACCGCGCAGCTCTACGGCGAAGACGCCTTCGCCATCACCGCCGACGCCCACCGCTACATCGGCGATACCCACTGGCATTTCGATCATTTCGTCGACCCCACCGAAGACTGCTACGGGGTCAAATTCGTCTTCTACCTCGATCCCGTCGGCCCCGATAGTGGCGCCCTGCGGTTGGTGCCCGGCTCACACAAGCTTCCCCTGCATGACGACCTGCGCGAGAATATGCCGTTGATGGGTTTGAGCGTGGAAGACGTCCCCTCGTATGCCAGCACCTGCGAGCCGGTCGACGTGCTCGCCTTTGACATGCGCTGCTGGCACGCCAGCAGCGGCGGGGTCGAGGGGCGCCGCATGAGCACCTGCTGCTACTACAAAAACCCCGAGACCCCCGAGGAAAAACAAGGTGCGCGCAAACGCGCTGCACTAAACCGCAGAACAACGGACCAATACGACCATTCCGAGACCCCGCTTTTCCATCCCCACTGGGTCGCCAACCCCCAAGGCAGCTCCCTGCGGCAAGGCTGGATCCAACGGCTGGAGGAGTTGGGTTTCTTGCAGAGGGCGGAGTGAGGCGTGGCCAAATCGATTCAGGTGAGGCTGGCGGTCACTTGCGCCAAGAGCGCTTCACCCCGGGCGTAACGGTCGAGGTTGTCGGCGGCGAATTGTGCCCGCTTGCGCGAAGTGCCGTCGGTTGAACCTGCTGTGTGGGGCATGGTGAATACATTGGGCAGTTGGTAAACGTCTAAGCCGGGGTCGGGTGGTTCCTGAGTAAAGACGTCGAGTCCGGCCCCTCCCAGGCGTTTATTCACAAGGGCATTGTAGAGTGCTTGCTCGTCGACGAGCTCGCCGCGGGCGACATTTATTAGGCAGGCGGATTCTTTCATCAGGCCGATGCGCCGCGCGTCGATGGTGTGTCGGGTTTGGGGTGTCAGGTGGAGGTGCAGCGACAAATAATCGCTTTCGGCCACTACCCGGTCCAGGTCGTCGGGGCCGCCGAGGAAGTCGGGTTCGATTTCCGCGAGGATTTCTTTCTCGATGGGGCGAACGTCAATACTCCAGATCCGCAGGCCAAAGGGTTTGGCTCGTCGGGCCAGCTCCTGGGCGCTGGCACCGAAGCCGATCAGGCCGAGGGTGCGGCCGATGAGCTCGGTGCCGGCGGGGAAATACATTTTGCCGCGGTCGAAGTTCTGCCGGGCTTCGTTGTAACAGTGTGCGTGCATGAGGATGAACATCATGGCACTCTGGGCCATGGCCACACTGCTGAGCTGTCCAGGGGCATGGGCGAGCAGCAGTCCGGTCCCGAGAATGCCCTCGACATCGATGTGATCGAGACCGGTGGTTTGCGCCTGGAGAAATTTGACACCGGCTTCAACAGCTACCGCCACCAGGTCCAGGCTGATATTGCCCCCCAGGTCGACAATCACTTCGATGCCCTCGAATTGCGGCGCGGCCGGTTGGTCGCGGTCGAAGGTTCGCAGTTGGTGGCGGGTGCTTATGGCCTCGATGATATCGGCACTCCAGGGCGTCGCCAGCTCGGTGACCGGATGGGGAAGGAAAAGGACATTGAGTTTGCGCATGGCGAAGTTCTCCGATGAATGGGTACGTTTCAGGTTATAAGATCAGTGCCGATATTTTCTTGGAACGCCGTCGTTTCTTCGGTCTTGGTAACGGTGAGCGTAACGCTTGACCTGGAACATAGACTCTCCTATCACTGGATGCGAAAACCGTCGTCGATTAAAAACGATTGCCTGTTGAGTTAGGATGGGGGATGACCCAGAAGCAGGTGTCTTCGCCGACGTCATCGAGTTATCTATCTTTATCCGGAATCGGACTCCGTCCGGGGTTACCCTTTTGAGATTGCGATTGGCCTTGCAAAAGGATAACTTCCGCTGGTTACAACTAAGGGGTATGTATCATGGCTTTTAAGTATTCGGTGTCCGGCCTCACCCTCGGCTTTTCTGGGTACGACTTTGCCGAAGAACCTGAAATCATCTTGGCGGCAATCAAGAATGCCGGGTTCGATGGGATCGACGTATTTGACAACCCGCAGAAGCGCAACGCAGAACAGTTGCGAAAAGCGGCAAATTCCCTCGACCTGGCGGTCCCGGAAGTGTTGGGCAATTGGGGAGGGGATGGCAGGGACCTGGCGGGAGGGGATGAAAAGACCAGGGAGGAAGCGGTCGAGTATGCGAAAGAGGCCATTGATTACTGTGTCGATCTGGGGTCCCCGGTGTTTGGCTTTTGTCTCCCCCAGCCCGGCGCAAGCGAGGCACCTATTTCCGTACTGCCTGTAGAGACGCTGAAAGGCAATATTGTCGACGGACTCAAAAAAATATGCACGTACGCTGCCGAACGAAACGTAACAGTTGCCGTTGAGCCGTTAAACTGTTATGAAAGTTATCCCTGTTTGATGAATACCCTTACTGAAACAATGAAGGTGATTGAGGAACTGGATTGCGACAATATCGGTCTTCAACCCGACGTGTTTCATATGAATATAGGAGAAAATTCGATTACAGACGCGATAAAAACCTTTAAGGATCACATTGTGACGTTTCACATGAACGAAACCAACCACTTCAAATTCGGAACCGGCCACGCCGACGTCAAGGCGATCATGCAAACGCTGAAGGAAATAGGGTTTTCCGGGTACATGACTGTATACATGCCGTTGATGACGAGGGAACTTTTCAACATGGCTTTCCGCGGCATTGTCGACGAAGGCACGACACCTGAGAAACCCGATTTGGACACGCTTCTGACTGAAACGATCGGGTATATGAGAAGCGTGGAAGCCGAGATCGGGTAAGAAGAAGGTCGCTTCCCAATCCGGGCCCAGGACAAAGCCGGGGCTGGGCGTCGAGCCCAACCTGGACGCGATCCGTCAGTCTCTCGTGGATGTGGAAATCAAAGTCGCGGGACGGGCGATTTATTCAACGGCGGCAGTGTGATCAATCGCAAGAACCGTCCGGAACCCGATCTCGGCACTGGCATTGACCGGTGCGGTGTTATAGCGTGAACCGCTTTGACAATGGACCGGATGGTAACTCCAACAGCCACCCCGGACCACCTTCGTCATCTTGCCGTCGAGCCGCGGCGAGCCGTCCGTCGGCGGTTTGCCGAACCTGTCGACTTGGGAGTGTTGAACGAAGTCGTCTGCCACCCACTCCGCGGCGTTGCCCAGCATGTCGTATAGCCCCCAGGGATTCGGCAGCTTGCCGGCTACCGAATGGGTATTGTACTCCTTGCTGGTGTTGGCCCATCCGTGGTCGGCGAACGCATCCTGGTCCTCGCCGAAATAATATTTTGTCGTCGTGTTTGCCCGACAGGCGTATTCCCATTGCGAATCGCTGGGCAGGGCCAGGCCCGCCCAGCGGCAAAATGCTGTCGCGTTTTTCCAGCTTACCCACACCACGGGGTAGTCATCTTCCTGCGACATGATGCTCTTCCCACGCCAGTGCCTCAGGTACATGTCATAGAAGGGATCCGGGTCTATGTCACCCTTGCCGTCGTAACCGGATGCCTCGACGAACCGGCGGTAGTGCGCGTTGGTTACCTCCGTCTTTCCCATGTAAAACGGCATGCTTATGGTCACGTGATACGCCTTTGTACCCGCTCCCAGCGGCAGCTTGCCACCCCCCATCGTGAGGTCGCCGGCCGGCACCAGGATCATCTCCATGGCCGTCTTGTCGTGGATGATCTTATCCGCGTAGCCCTCGAAAGATGCCTTTGCACCCGCTGTTGCACGGCACCCGGCGGGAACCTTCAATGCCTGTGCCTCAACCATCGTCCCGGCACCGGACAGGACCAGTATCGCTGCAATGACGCGCCTCATGGTATCACCTCCAGTTTAAGAGCAATCAGGCCCCATGACTCGATACTCATGGTTTTTGTCAAGACGCCACCGGCCCATTCGCCAATGATCTTTTCGCCTTCCGGTGTCCATAGCGACACCTTCAATTTCCGGTCGGGGCCAATGCCGACAATCTCATTGAGATCGTGCGTCCAGGTGAACTTGTGCGTCTTCTTGTCGTAGTTCAGAAAGAATAGCCCGACCGTCCCGTCGGGTGCTCGCCAGGCGCTGCCTGCGACGGCCGGCACCGGGAAGGCAGCCTGATATTGCCCGCATGGGCTGCCGGGCAGGATCGGCAGGTCCCCCTCGATCTTCGGCGGCCGCAGCATTTCACCATACCCCAGGTAGGGCCTGGCGAACTGGGCGTGACACCACAGGAGTTTTCTGTAGTAGGGCCCCATGTCACCAAAGTGGCCACTGCCCAGCCAGGGCATGATATTGTTTTCCCCATTCTGGGTTCCGGTCAGCCACCAACGCCCGAGCGTCTGCGGGGTGGAGCAGTTCTGCACGCCACCGAATACCTGTGTGTACCCATGATACACTGCGAAATAAACCGGGGTGTCGGAGGCAACAGAGCCTGAGTGCACGGTGTCGACGACGTCAATGCACCACTCCGCCGCGTCCTCTGCACTGATCATTATCTCCGGATCCAGCTTCTTGCATTCTCGGCGCACGTCTTCGTACTGTCCATGCACCGCCTTTGCCCAGTAGTCACCGCCGGCGATGGCATGGCCGTGATCGGTGTTGAAGCAATCTTCCGTGTGGTTGGTGAAATAGTCAAAGTAGAGGCCGGAAACCCCGTATTTCCCCACCAGGGTCGTCGAGAGTGTAACCATTTTATTTCGCCACACCTTGGTGGCGGGACAAATCCCTGCAGACAGGTCATGGCTGCCCGCATAGGTCTCCGGCACAATCCCCTGTTCCATTAGCAAGCCCGCTTTTTTCCCATCTTCCATCCGGTAGCTTTCAAGTGTGGTGTTCCACAGCCACCCGATGATGTAGTTCACGACCCGGATGTCCTTCGCACGCAAATTTTTCACGAGCTGCGCATAGTTCGCCGAGCCAATTCGCGGGGGCAGGTACTCGGGATTGGAATGGTGGTCGTAACCGGGCATGTAACCGTAATCATGGAGGATGACGTTCGGCAGGTTGAAGAACTCCCGATGCAGGTCCACGAGACCGATTTCCGCCTCGTTGTTCATGCGGTTGTTCGACCAGTACGCCAGGTTGAGCAGCCACTTTGGATAATCGTCCCGCGCATGGATGGGCCCCTTCCTGCACCACGGCGCCGTCAACGCCCACTTTCGGTAAA
This sequence comes from uncultured Lentisphaeria bacterium, assembly GCA_913042885.1. Next base: position 12,824 of record CAJWLW010000092.1, read on the forward strand.
TGCGCGCCGCGTTAAACCAGTCGCCTTGAAACGGGCCCACCACCAGGTCGCCGGGACTGCTGTAGTCGAGCACCATTTTTTCGGCACCCCAGTTGAGCACCGGGTGGGAAATGGAAAAGGTCAGCGTCTTGCGGTCCGCATCCGGCGTCCAGTCGAAATGTTTCCGATTGGCCTGACCGTCCTCCTCGGCACAGTAGAGACCCCGTCCATCTCCCAGGAGCGCCGTGAACTGCATCGATCCTCCCGGATACTTGAAGCCGACCGGGGCGCCTTTAAGAAGCGGGGATTCTTTCACGTCACCCATCGCTTGGGTATGGAGTATCTGGTCCGCCGCCGCCCCCTTGGTCATGGGCAGGATCCCCGACACCAAAGGATGCGTCACGGTCACCAGTCCCGTACCTTCACCTGTCACCTCGGCCAGTATCCGCGACCGCGCCAGGCTTTCGCCGGCCTTCAACCGTGCCACGACCGTGACCTGCAGGTCCGCCAGAGACCAGGTGAACGAGAGCTTGCCCTCACCATTGTCCGCCTCGACGGTCACCTCACAGGGCACGCCTGCATTTGTATAAGACAGGCGCTGTCCATCCGCTTTCTTCACGTCCACCTGCCACGCAGTTGCCTTTGACTCGTCGATCCGCAGCAGTTCCTTTTCCGATATCGAATCATGGAGCCTCAACATGCCGCTGCCGTTTTCACCCCGCGCCCACAAAACCGTTACCTGTTCATTGCGCAGGTAGGGATATCCATCCAGCATCCCGGCCTCGACGCCCGCCGACCGCTTTGCGTTCGGGTCTGTTTTGGTCATCAGCGTTGCGAGCCAGGCATCTTGTATCGCCTGGGCTTTGACGATTCCTTTCGCCGCAGCGGATTCGACGGCGGCCGGTGTCGGGTTGAAATCCCACAGGGAAAAGTCATCCACCCGAATGACCCCGCCTTTGCCGCCTTGCCCTTGGGGGGAGAAGCTTATCATCGTGCTGTAGAAATCCTCAGGCGTGGTGGATGCCTGGGCAGTGAACTCACTGGATATGTACGTCCACTTTCCCTCGACCTTCATATTGCAATACAGATCCTCGCGGTCCTGGTTCGTATCGTTTTTCTGTCGCCGGACAATCAGGCTTTCGATCGGGCCGTCCGGCGTGCCGCCCGCGACAATCTTGTACCAGGCTGAAATCCGGTATTTCTTGCCGCCTTCCAGGCCGAACACCTGTACCCGAATGAAGTTGTTGCAGGCAAATGCATCCGTGGTCTCGAACTGCAGCGATCGTTTGCCAGCAGAGCCTGGACGGGTGTCGTCGCTGGATGAATAGACGACGCCGACAGGGCCTGCGCCCTTGCAGTGCCACAGTATCCAGTCCGATACGCCCGCCTCGAAGTCGCCCTGCGGGAGCATCTCTATCCCCGGTTCCGCATCCGCCGCCAGGGATGTCAGCAACACCGCGGCAATCACGGCCATGCGGGAAATGCCATTTTTGGTCATACCAAGCTCCTTTTGCATGTCGCCTCGTCCATTCGACAAGTAGCGAATGGCACTGCGTTACGTCCGTTAGCTCTCAATATATCGTTTCTCAACCTTTTTCCCTGAAGATCCCGGGTCACAGCTCGCGGCACGATATTGCGGGCTATGGGGAAGCTTTCGCGATGGAATTGTTCGAGTTGGGCTTGCGTCAGCATTCCGATGCTGACGGGCCCGCCGTAATAAATGGACAATTATCGGTTTTCCCATCGGCCAGAAACGGTATGGCCCACAGCAGTTGTTCCCCGGATTCGGGGTTGATCAAAGGATGTTTGGTATACTCAATGGTGATGGCACGGCGCATGGCTGGGGTGCGATTGGGACCGCTGCGATGGAACACGGTGCTGGAAAACGCCAGGACCGTCCCGGCGGAGACCACCAGCGGATCGCCGGGGTCATCGCCGAAATATCCTGTCAGGTCATTGGTCTCCGGGTCAAGACGATGCGGCACCAACTCCCTGGTACCGGCGCGCGAGTAAGGGAGCAGGTGGAGGGTGCCATTCTCCTCGGTCATGTCATCCAGCGCGCACCACAAATTGATTGTGGGCGGG
>CAJWLW010000093.1 GCA_913042885.1 uncultured Lentisphaeria bacterium
CTGCTCGACGGCAAGACGAGCGTCGGAACATTCATGGGTCTCGGCAGCCCGCAGGTAACGGAAGTGCTGGCACATGCCGGGCTCGAGTGGTTGATCATCGAGTGTGAGCACAGTGCCGTCGATATTCCACAAGTCGAGGAGATCCTGCGCGCCATGAACGGCACGGACACGGTCCCGATCGTGCGGATTCCGTCGGCCGATCCGGTGTGGATCCAGCGGTCTCTCGATATCGGCGGCATGGGCATCCTGGTGCCCTTAGTGAAGACCGTCGAGGAAGCGCAGGCGGTTGTCGACGCGGCCCGTTATCCGCCGGCCGGCAAGCGCGGCTTCGGGCCGATGCGTGCTTCTGACTTTTACATAAACACTACGGAGTACATCAACAGCATCGACGACAATCTGCTGATAGCTCTGATCGTCGAGACGAAAGAATTGGTCGACAACATGGAGGCGATCGCGGCGATCGACGGTATTGATGCGCTGTTCATGGGCGTGCGCGATCTCTGTCTTTCGCTGGGGCTCGACGTCCTCAGCGCGGACTATGACACGCCGGAAGTCGATGCGGTGGTCGAGAAGATGATCGCGGTCAGCAAGGAGACCGGCGTAGCGCTGGGCATCCACGCGTTCAGCGTGGAAGAACTGCAGGCGTGGCAGCAGCGTGGTTTTCACTTTCTCAGCTACAAGACCGAATACAAAATGCTGATCGACCAGGTAGAGGAAGGGCTGGCGGCAGCGCGCGGGTGAGTTGAGAAGGCATCTTATGGCAGGATGACCTGTGCTTGTTCCAGCCTGTTGCAAAGGAGAATTCATGGCCAAAAAACCGGTCAAACTAGCCGTCGCCGGGCTCGGCCGCTCGGGCTGGGATATTCATGTTGCGGGTGTACGCGGCGATGACCGCTACCGTATCGTTGCGGTCATGGACCCGCTGGCGAAGCGGCGCACCGAAGCAGCTGCGGAGTTCGCCTGCGAGACCTACGACGATTACGGAAAGATGCTTCGCGCTACGGACGCCGACGTCGTCACAGTCGCGACGCCCTCGGCATTTCACGGGCCGCAGACGATCGCGGCGCTGAAGGCCGGCAAGCATGTGGTGGTGGAAAAACCGCTGTCGACCAGCGTCCGTGAAGCTGACCGGATGATTGCTGCAGCGGCAACGTGCAGTCGGCATCTGATGATCCATCAGAACTATCGCCTATTCCCCAGCTGCACGTTCATGCTGACGCTCGTCAAGAGTGGTAAGCTCGGCAAGCTGACGCACCTGGCTTTCAATTCTTCCAGTTACTCACGCCGCAACGACTGGCAGTGCCTTCGCGCCAACGCCGGCGGCCTGCTGAACAACCACGGCACCCACGCGCTCGATCAGCTTCTGACCCTGGTCCGCTCGCCGATCAAGGATGTGCTTTGCGATATGAAACACATCTCCGACGCCGGCGACGTCGAGGATCAGGTCACGATCCTGCTGCGGGCCGAGAACGGGGTGACTATTGGTGTCAACATCTCAACCGCTGCGGCAACGGTTGAGCAGGCACCGGAGTGGACGATCCTCGGCAGCTCGGGCGCCGCGACGATCGCCGATGGCAAAGCGCACCTGAAATACTACGACCCGAAGAAAGCACCGAAGATCCGGGTCCGGAAAACCACGGCAGTCGACGGCCGCAAGTACGGCAACGACGACGTGCTGCCTTGGGTCGAGGAGGCGTGCGACGCGATCGGCCCGGACCCCGGCTCGTTCTACGATGCCGTCTACGCCACCGTACGGCAACGGAAAAAGTTCATCGTGCAACCTTCCGAAGTGCGCGAAATGATGCGGGTCATCGACATCTGCCGCAAGCAGAATCCGGCGTTCCCGGGACGTTAGAGGCGTTGATTAACGCTTGCATTGTCGTGATTTTCCAGAGCACAGCCCGAGAGAAACCAACGTGCCGGGATGCCAAGTCGGGAGCGATGGGCTATACTTCCGACTGCCTGCCGCGCAGCATCAATCGCTGGAATCTTGGAAGCGGCAACAGATGACACATCGACGCGCAACCTGGGAGAAATTACTGTGCAATCAGGATCCACGACAGATGTATCCGAAGTCATAGTCGGCCGAGCAACGATCGAGTTGCTGACCGATGACGGCCGTTTCCAGGGCCTGGGTTCGGTGACGATCAACGGGGTCGTCGTGCGATCGGCAGCAGTGCCGTTGCGTCCTGACATTTCGACGCCCGACGGGATTCGCTACGACGCCTTCCGCCTCGACAACATTGTGAAGGATGGCGACGATGTCGTGCTGGAAACCAGCGCTTTCGGTACGCAGGGATTGTATGGCGAGTACCGGGACGAGTACGACAGCCAGCAGGCGTGGCCCCGGGTGGTGACCGAGCCGCTTGTCGATCGGCTCGACTGGCGGCTGCGTCCGGAGCATCTGGAGCTTGACGGTGTGCAGTATGACGGATTCTCATATGCCCTGCGGTTCCGCAGCGATTCACGTGCGATCCACCAGGTCACGATGATCACGACCTGGGAGCTTGGCGGCGCGGCCGAGGGCAACACGGTCCTCAGCCAGGGCCAAGTGAATCCGCCGGTGTATCGGTGTGAGAAAGACACCGGCTTCACCACGACCTGCTGGCGGCAGTTGGGCTATGTCGGTGACCCGAACGGCGTGTCCTTTCAGTTCAGCGCCCGCTACAGTCCCATGCAGTGCTTCGATTTCCAGTATGGACCGGCGGGCAGCCTGATCGGGTATTGGCCGGAGTTCTGTGATGTGCATTCGGTCGTCCAGAAGAACCCGGGCGAGGATGTCGTTTTCTCCGTGGACAAGTGTCTGCTGCCGCTGGGGTCCGATGTGAGTTTCGCGCCCAAGTCCATTCTGTTTGCCGCGTCACCGGCTGAAGGTGCCGGGGAACATCTGATGCGCGACCGCTGGCTGCGGGCGCTCGAGGAAGCCCAGCGCGTCATGCGCGATGCATTCGGTATTCGCAAGCCGTATCTGCTGCCGGAGACCGGGGTGCTGTACCGGTGCGGTTTGGACGAGCAGGGCAAACTGCTGGTGTATATCGCCGGCGAGCCGCATGAGCCGCAGGATACGCTGGCAGGTTGGGCAAAATACCTGCCGGCGCTGGCGGCAGCCGGGGTGCGACGAATTTTCCCCGAGCCCATGGCGGAATCGGACATTACAGAGATTGGTTATGACTACAAAATACAGACCGGCGTGCACGGCGATCTGGTCATGAGTTCGATCTGCAACGTGTGGGAATATCGGATGTCGGATTTCTGGGGCGGCTGGGATGCCTGGGAAAATTTTTACCAAAAGGGCAAGGCCGCTGGCATGGAGGTCGGACACTGGATCGGGATGCACCTCTCGTGCAACGCGCCGATCCTCGCCGAACGCCCGGAGTTCGTCTGTCGCGCCGTGAACACGCGCCCGCACTCGGGTGGCTACATCATCAATCTCACTTCCGGCCTGAACTGGAATACCGCCTGTGACTGGCTGCTCGAGTCGTTCGCGGAATGGAAGCGGCACGGTCTCGATTACATCTTCTTCGACTCGATCGGCAATCTCGGATTCATGGGCGTCGACTACCAGGCACAAATGCAGCCGAACGCCGCGGGTATCGCCCGCTTCATCGGCGGCCTGAACAAGATGGGGATCGAGGCGATTACAGTTGAAGGTGTCAGCCCGGTGGGTATCGGGCGCTTCGGCATGGCGGATAACATGACGGAAAACGTCGCGGCCAGCCACGCCGTGGCCGGGCAGAACGACTGGTCCTGGTGGGTCGGTCATGAAGACATGCTGGTCGGTACGACAGCGATCGTGCGTCCACACGCCAACCGCACGGAGCAGGAATTGCAGGCGCAGATCTTCCGGGCCCTGGCCAACGGCTCACTGCTGATGTTCGGCGACGAAGGCGATGCCGATGACTGGCCGAAGAACCTCGAGCAGACCGCCGACGCTTATCATACCTACAATCAGGTGCAGGCGCTGATGCAATCCCGACGTTTGCTGGCGGACGGGCGCGGTGTCGAGTGGCAGGGCGAAACCGGGCGCGTGCTGTTTGCGTACACCGCGTTCGACTACGAACTGCCGTCGGGTGCCGGCGTCGAGATCGTCAAGGGACAACAGGCGCAGCGGCTCGATGCAACCGGACCGCTGGCAACGGAACCCTACACAATCTACCGGATCTCGGAATAGAAGGAAAATTTCCGCAAAGTCTGAAAATAATTAAAACCCCAACCCGGAGAAACCGCAATAATGCAGAACATGGAACAGATCGCCAACGACATGGCGACGTACACGGACATGCTGGTCAGCTCGGGACTGCTCCATCTCAAAGGCGGAAACTGCAGTGCCCGGCTCGGTGACGATGTCGTGATCACACGCACCAAGAGCTTCAAGCAGGACATCGTCGCGGACCGTCTGATCCGTGCCCCGGTCGATTCTGACGAGCCTGTGGAGAACGCCTCGAGCACGCTGTCGATGCATCGCTGGATCTATCGGAAGACGGATGCGCAGGCAGTCATTCATGCGCATTCGTATTACACCGCACTGGTGTCCTTCTATGTCGACGAGTTTCGTATCATCGATGACAACGGCTTCATCTACCTGGGCGCCACCGTCCCGATTGTTGCGGCGAAGAAGCATTGGGGCTGGGCGGAAGTGGACGAGGAAATTGCCGAGGCCCTGATCGACCATCCCGTCGTCATTCTCAAGTGGCACGGCCCGTTCGCCAAGGGCGATTCGATGGCGCAGGCCTACCACAACATTCAGGCGATGGAAACAGCGGCGCGATTTTACATGGACATCTGGCGGATGAGAAACGTCATCGGCGAGCCGGACTATGTGCCGTGGGTGGGGCCGCCGGAGTGGAGTGAGAAGAAATGACCTGGAAGTGTCAGGCATCCATTACCCACTGTGACTATAGCGGGCAATGAACGTACTGAATTCCGAAACCCGAAACCCGAAACCTGACTATGGATTTCATTTTCATGCTGACACGCTCGGACCAGACGGTGCCGGACGGTCTCGAAGTGCTGGAGTACATTCGGCCGATCGGTCTCGAGCATATCGGTTTCAAGGACATCGGCGTTGATGTCGAAACCATGCGGGCGCTGAACCGCGAGATAAAGGATGCCGGCGCCATAAGCTACATCGAGCTCGTGAGCCTCGACGCGGATGCCTGCCGCGAATCGGCGCACGCTGCGAAAGACATCGGGATTGACCGCCTGATGGGCGGCACAGACGTCGAGGGAATCCTGGCGGCGCTCGAGGGCAGTGACGTCAGTTACCTGCCATTTCCCGGGCGGCCATACGGCCATCCGGTCCTGTGGGAAGCAACGGCCGAGGACGTCGAGGCGCAGTGCCGCAGGTTCATCGAGATGGGCTGCGGCGGTTGCGACGCCCTCGCTTACCGCGCTGCGGATGCCGAACCAATGGACCTGATCCGCGCCGCCCGGAAAGGATTGGGCGACGGTTACCTGGTCAACGCCGGGAGCGTCAACAACCGGGACCAGATCGCCGAAATGAAAGCGGCGGGGTGCGACGCCTTTACGATCGGTTCGGCGGCATTCGACGGCTCCTTCTCGCCGCTCAAGGGGTCGCTGCGCTCCCAGCTCACGGACATCCTGGAAGCCTGCCGTTGAAAGCAGGATACCTTCGTGCCCGGGCAATCAAAGCCGGTCGCGCCGGCGCCCAGGGATGACGCGCGCCTCCCGCTTTGCGGGCGATGGGGCTTCAGTCGTCGGTACCTTTCATCTGTGCGAGCGTCCGCAGATAGGCTTGATATGCCGCTTCATAAGCGATGCTGTCGGCCTCGTTCGGTTCATGTTCGCGTGCCGTCTTGCTCATGGCCGCGACGGCAGAACGGAAATCGGCGAACTCGCCGACTGCGACAGCGGCAACGATGGCTGCTCCCAGTGCGGTCGATTCGCTGCTGACCGGGACCGAGACCGGCAGCCCGGTGACATCGGCCATGATCTGCGACCACAGTTCGGACGTGCTGCCGCCGCCGGAAAAACACAGGCGCTTGATCGGTGCCACGACCTCCTGCAGGGTCTCGAGGGCATGGCGTTCGGCGAAGGCGACACCTTCAAGCACGGCCCTGGCCAGATGCCCGGTACCGTGCGACAAGCGCAGCCCAACGATCATCCCGTTGGCTTCCGGCTGCCACAACGGCGTACCTGCACCGGCAAAATGCGGCACCACGACCACCCCGTCGCTGCCGGCCGGCACGCCGGCGGCCAGCGCATTTAATTCGTCGAAGCCGATAGCTTCCCCATCGCCTCTGAAATCACTCAGAAGCGTCCGGACCCATTTGTACGCGGAGCCACCGGTCAACAGCAGGCCCTGCACATCCCACTGGCCGGGCAGTGCCGAAGGCGTGCAGGTCAGCCGGGGGTCGCGTACGGGTTTGTCGGTGATCACACCAACCACTCCGGCGGTGCCGATATAGGCGGAGGCGGAGGCGGCGTCCTCGACGCCGGTGCCCAAAGTGAAACACGAGGCATCGGCGCCGGCAGCGACAACCGGCGTTTGAGGGTTCAACCCGGTTGTCGCTGCCACCGCCGCGGACGTTGTGCCGACGATAGTCCCGGGCGCCACCAACTGCGGCAAAGACGCCGGTGAAAGGTCCGCAGCCGCGAGCAGCTCATCGCTCCATTCCCGGGCCTCGAGATCCATCAGTCCGAAGTACGGGCCATGGCTGTCGTCGCAGAACCATCGCGTGCCGGTCATCGCGTGCATGACAGCGGTCTGGGGATGTGCGAAGACGGCGGTTGCCTCGCAAGCCTCGGGGTATTCGGCGCGAAACCAGAGGATCTTCGAGACAACCGGCACGTGGTCGAGGGGCACACCGGTCAACTCGGCGAAGCGACCCGCGCCCAGTCGATCGGTGAGGCGGGGCACGACCGAGCTGGACCGGTTGTCATACCACAGAATCAATGGGCCCGTGGCTGTGCCGTCGGTGCCGATGGGCAGCACGGAGCCGGTCGAACCGGTGATACCGACGGCGCGAATGTCCTCGCCGGAGATGCCGCTCGTCTGGATCGCCTCGGCCAGCAGCTCGACCGGCCAGCGCAAGAGCACGTCTGCCGGGCACTCGGCCCAACCTGGATTCGGCGACCCAACCGGGCAGTCACGACGGGCGTTCGCGACTTCATTGCCGGCGGTGTCGAAAATGGACGCTTTTATCTCGGACGCGCCCGCGTCCACGGCGACTATGTATGGCATGTTTGGTCGAATGTGTTTCAGGTTTTCCCGAAAACTCTACCTCCTGATCGAACAAGTGACAACCGTCTGGTTCCAAGGCACAGCGAATACTGTTCGCCGCGAAAAAAAATCGGCTCGTACAACTTGCGTCTACCCGTGGCTACGACAACGTTACGCTGAAGCTATTGCAGCAATGTACCAGCCGGAACTTCAACTCAGCGACACCCATGACGGCAATACAGGAACAGATCGCCGCGGACCTGGAAAAGGCACTGGCAGCGGGAACACTCACGACCGACGCCTTGCGTCGGGGGATTCGCGAGATTACCGGTCGGTCCGACAAGGCGATGCAGGACCTGCTCTACCTGCAGACCGAGCGCTCCAGCCCATATTCCAAAGTCATCGGTATGATGATGATCGAAAACGGCCAGCGCCACGAGGGCGCATCGGATGCCAGTGAGTGGCCGTACCAGACCGTTCTCGAAGCGATGGAGGACGGCTGGCGGGTTATCTCATTTCCGAACCTGGCGCTCATGGCGCTGAACCACGACGACAGTCACGGACTGGAATTCGAATTCATTCTGGAGCGGTGACAGATGACCCCCTCCGAACAGCAGACCTTTGAATGTGCCCCGACCCTGACCGATTTGCAGGTGCTCGATTTCTGCAGGAACGGCTACCTGGTGCTGGAAGGCGTCGTCGAAGATGACGTCAACCAGCGGGTGACCGAGTTTCTTGACACGTACGACGGATCGGAGCCCAGTGAGATTCTGGCCGAGGACTGGTTCGTCGAAGCCGTACTCATGAACCCTGCGGCGACCGGTGCGTTACGCTCGCTGCTCGGCGCGAATTTTCACATGCCAGTGCTCATGAGCAACCACCGCGTCCTCTGTCCGGTTGGCGCGCAGCAATGGCACGTGGACGGCAACTACAACTTCACGCTCGAGTTGAACAACCTGCAGGTTTTTTATTTACCCCAGGACACGCCTGTGGAATTGGCGCCGACACAACTGCTTCCGGGGTCGCATCTGCTGCACAACAAGGCGCGTCACATGGATCATTACGGCGGTATCCGCGGGCAGATATCGACGTCGGCGCCGGCGGGTTCCATTTTCCTGACAGCCTATCACATCTGGCACCGTCGCGGACCTGGTTCAGGCAGCGGCTTACGGAATATGCTCAAGTATTTCTACTGGCGCACAACGCCGCCGTGCCGGGACTGGATCGTCGATCCCGGCTTGGACTTCGCCACGCTCAACTACGCCTGCCCGATCGAACGGCTGCTCGAGCAGTTCCGGGGCAATGTAAAAGTGGCCAAGTTGTTCCTCTGGCTATGCGGATATAGTGAGGCGTTTCAGAATCTCGGCGGCCAGAGCTGGCCAATGCCGGCCAATCGCAGCGGCGCACCTTACGGTTTGCCCGCCGAATTGCCGGTTCCACAGAAAGAGTGACGCCGCTGTCATCGGAGGCAAGAGCCGTTGGGGTTGATTTCAAAAATCGCCGTGGTCAGCACGGACAACGTCAAGTGTCGAAAATCGCTGCAGTTTTTTGAAGTCTTCCAGATGCTGCCGGTAAGCGCCAGCTGGCGAGTGTTTTCCTTCCTGCTCGATCCGTATGTACTGAGCCGCACCGGCATTTTCCCGCAGCTTGTTTCACCGGACGCGGTCGCCGATCTCCGGGATGCCCTCTTGATAGTGCCGCACGGCGGGATCCTGCCGCCCGGCGCCCTGGCAGAAGCCGATGCCAGGGGGATCATTCCGGTACTGGTCCAGCCGTCGGCCCGGGAGTTGGCAAACTTCGGAGCGCTCGCCGATGTGCAGCTCACCGGGGAGATGAGTTCGCAGATGGAGGAATGGGTTTTCGAGACCTCGCCGTCTTCCCCGTTTTACCATCCGCATTCGCTGCCGATGCAATGCCTCGAACTGACCGGTCAAGCCCGGGCCTACGCACGGGTAGGAGAGTTTCCCGACGCCGTACTGACGAGTGGCGGGGTTGTTTTTTCCACTGACTTTTTCCACGCTCTCGAGCTTTTCCGGGCGCGGCCGTTCCAATTCATCGGGGAGGCGGGCAAGCTCTTCGTCTTCCTGATTCGCAGGCTGCTGAAACTCGGCGCCACCAGGCGGACGATGGCGGCGATCGAAAGGGAGTTTGACTTGCGGCGCGACTTCCATGCCTGGGGCGTCTCCTACCTGCTCCTGCATCGTCTGGCGGCAAACCTCGGCAGCGAGCTCGATGACGCTGCTCTGCAGCGATCACTGGCAGCGGCGGCGGCAAAGACGGCGGCGGGAAACGCCAGCGCCGGGCGCCGGGCTCTTCGAGCATCGTTCCGGCGGATGGCAAAGCTGCGGAAGCAGATGGCGCCGCTGGATGTTTACATCATGGACGGGTTCCACGGTGGTGTGCTGTACGACGACGTGGGCTTCGTTGAGCTCGACTGGCCGACGTTCGCGGCAAGATGGCTGGAGGACTGCCTGTGGCTGGCGGAGAATAAGTCCTGGCCGTTCAACATGCAGTTCGATGCGGGCACGATCGAATGCCTCAACAAGCGCTATCCCGGCCTGTTCAAGAAGCTCACCCGGGCGTGGGACAAGGGCATCATCGATATCGTGGACGGCACGTACAGCCAGCCGCTTACCTTCTACAGCTGGGAAGCGTGGAGCCGCAATTTCGAACAGGGCCTGGGCGCCATGGAGGACGTCTTCGGCAGGCGCCCGGAAACGTATGTCCGGCAGGAGTTCGGGTTTACGCCGCAACTGCCGTCGCTGCTGAACCGATTCGGGTACAAGCAGGCCGTGCAGCGTGTGGCAGGGCCTTCCACACCGACCCCGGCGGAAGACGAACGGCGGATCATTTGGCAAGGCAAGGATGGCAGCCGCATCGACACGCTGCCGTCGCACCCGACGCGCTCGGAGCACGCGCAATGGTTCATGTTCCACGCGATACCCGACCTGATCACGCAGGCTCTCGAGCGCGGCGACGCATACCTTGCCCTGACGAACAACGCGGATGCCATGCGTCACCCGCTGCTGCGGGAGGACGTGATCCGCACGCATCATTATGCGCCTGTGTGGGGACGCTTCGTCACCTACAACGATTTCTTCAGGGAAACCGAACCGCCGGAGAAAACCGTCGCCTACACCTTCGACGACTACGGCCCGCCGCTTCTCTCGCAGAACCCCTTTCACGGCAATCCGGTGGAAGCGCTCCGCACCGGCCATGAAATGGAAACGACCCTGCTTGCCGCGGAAGCCCTGGCAGCGTTCAACTCGATCGTTCTTGGCCAGCAGCTTCCCGACAACAACGATCGCTGGCGGGGTTTGCTCTATCTGCAGCAGCACGACATTCCCCAGATAGCAAGAATCGCAGCGGGACAGTTTCTCCAGACCAACCTGGTCAACTACGAGGGGCCGCAGCAAACAATCACCGTGGAGCAGCGGGCGATGAAGGAGGCGCTGCCGGCCGACGATTCGGCAAAGAGCGATATCGAGTTGCACCTCCATGAGATTTCCCGGCACGTGGCAGTTGAAGGGGGCCCGGGACGTGTTGCCTATGTGCTTTTCAATCCATCGCCCCTGGGTACGCAGGCGATTGTCGAGCTGCCGCACGAGCGGGCGGCCTGCAGCTGCCAGGGCACCCCGATCCCGTCACAGGCGAGCGCGGCAGGGACTAAGATCGCGCTCGAGATCGCCCCGCTCGGCTATCGGACGGTGGCAGTCGACCCCGCAAAGAAGAGCGGACGCGGCGGCAGGAGATCGGCCCGGCGAATCGAAAACGAACGCCTGCGCGTGGAGATGGACGAGAAAACCGGCGCTGTCTCGCAACTCTTTCACAAGGGGATGAAAAAGAAGGTTCTGCAGGGGTTGGGCAATGAGATCGTGGTCGGGGACGAGTCGGAGATGGTGGCCGAGAGCATCGAGAGGATCGAGTCGGGAGACGTCGTGGAAAGCATCCGGTCGAAGGGGAGGATCAGGGAAAACGGCAAGGACGTGTATCTGTATGAGACAGTCGCAAGCCTGCCTGCGACGGACGACCGCGTCGATTTCAGGACGACGCTTACATTCCTCGGTTCGCAGGAGCGCGACATCTGGGATTTCTCCTTCGACACCGACGAGATCTGGCGGCAGACGACGCGCGTCCGGTTCTGCACCGCCATGGACCGGCCAAAAGCGATGCGCTGCTACATGAACGTGAGCGAGGAGACCGGTGAGCCACGGTACACCAGCCAATACTTCACAGCCTTGCTGGCCGGGAAGAGCGTTTTCTGCATGTATAACCGGGGCAATCAGCATTACGGCCACGCCGGCGGCGTCCTGGACAATGTCATGTGCCGGGGCAGAACGCATGTCGAAGATTTCCGGTACGCAATCAGGCCTGGACCTGCACCGGTGAACGGGCTGGTTGAATCGATGCGCTGGCAGGCGCCGGTATTCGTGACGCCGGTCGAGGCCGGCGGCAAAGGCCTGCCCGGGGAGTTCAGCCTGCTCGAGACAGCACCGGACAACATCCTTGCCACCAGCTTGCGGTCGACCGACGGCCGCTTTGTCCTGCGACTGGCGGAGACCTGCGGCAAAAATACGAGAGCTGCCGTGACATTCACAAAAGCTCCCACACGGGTCCGAGTCGATGGCAACACCCTGGTGCCGCGGAAAGGTAAGGTCACCTTCCAGATGAAAGCGTGGCAGGTGCAGGAGCTGGTGGTCGGGTAGTGGGTTTTTCGTTCAGGCACTGCCCGGTGCCATTGCCAACTACCCGTGGGATGGCGGTGGGGTGATTATTGAAGCTCACACTGCCATGGTGAACTCCAGCCCGGTCACCGACCAGGCCGGGAATATCCGCCGCAACGTCGACGCGAGCGTGACTGCTTCCTCGACCGGCACGACATTCTGCTTGCGTTCAAAGGCGTTCACGGCACTTGAAAATCCGGCGGCAGATCCACTCACGACGACATGCGAACTTATTGCTGCGCCGCCGGCAAGTCCACGAGCACCTCGATGTCCGCTGCCTGGCGCAACGCCTGCATGTAGCCTTCCCGCTGCCAGTTCAACCTGGCAGTCTCCAGGAAAGCGCGGAAGGCGTCCTGCCCCCATGCCTGTCCCTGGTTCATCAGCGCCTGCATGATCGCCAGGTACCACTCGTCGAGCTCGGCGTCGGTCACTTCGACGTCCTCGACACCCGCCTCCGTATTGGCCGGGTTCGCGACCTGACCGCCGGCCAGGCGGCCTTCTTTCTGCGAGTTCCGCCTGGCAGTGTCGAGGTAGGCGCGGAAAGCGTCCTGCCCTCCTGTCTGTCCCCGGTCCATCAGCGCGCGCATGATTGCCAGATACCACTCGTCGAGCTCGGCGTCGGTCACTTCAACGGCGCCGGCGCCCAGGCCGTGACACGAGTAATACGCGTCGACCAGGGTATCGGCTTCGTTGTGCGCCGAGAGCCGTTCGATCTGCGCCCGCAGGGGGTCGAGTTTCTGTTGGAACGCGGGATCTTTGTCGATTCCCTTCTCGCGCGCCTCGGCAGCCAGGATGCTTTCCTTCATTGCCAGGAACAGGTTCGAATCGTACCCCGTGATCTCGATTTTCCCGTCCTCATCCGTCACCGACAGCGAATGGGGAATAGCGCTCCGGACGATTTCCCCGCCGGGCGTCTCGATCTCGATCATCGCTTCGGAGAGGATTGCCTCGACAAGATCGGAATTCTTCTTAATCTCCGGGGGCTGGACCCCCTGCCGTTTCGCCTCCTGCTCGATGACCATCTCCTTGACCTTGTCGAAGAGGCCCACGGGAACCGGTCCGGTGAAACCCGGCCCCTGTGCGGTCATCGCATCGACGGCTGTCTGAATGACCGCCGGCGGAATCTCTTTTCCGTTGACGCTGAAGCGGCAGTCTGACAGGCGCATCCTCAGCCACTCGGCCTGCGTCTGTGTATAGAGTCGGGTCGATATGATCCTGGCGGCGGCGAGCCGGAGCTTGGTCCCGGTAAGTCGGCCGAAACGATCCGGGTTCGCTGCCAGGTGGGCGTCGATGTCCGCCGCCGGCACGTCCGCCGGGTCCACCCGGGTCAGCTCCGGAATCGTGTGCGAGTAGAAGAAGGCCAGCATGGCCGGCTGGCGCCGCTTCAGCCACGCCAGCTGCACAACCTTCGCGCGTGCCTGTGAGATTTGTTGCTGATACTGAGGATTTTCGTCGAGCCCCTCCGTTGCGGCCTGTTGGGCGATCAGCTCCTGCTCGATGGCACGCTCGAGCGCCGGGGTGCTGAGCCCGGCCGCGTCCGGGCCGGGAAGAACATCCTTTTTCAGGATCGGTTTGCCGTTGACTTTGGCCAGTACGTCCGGCAGGTCAGCCGTCGCGGCGGCCGCGCCCGCCTCCTGTACAGGCGCGATGCCGCACACAGCCAGGACAGCGGTAAATACCGCAACGAAAGCTGCCTGATTCCACCATGCTTTCTGCACATCTGTCATTTTCCGCTCCTTTCTTTCGAGGACATTGTGGTTCGCCGGCCCCTAAGCCAAGCAGTGCTTGAACGAACACCCCTGGGGTCGTCTTTCACCGCACGAGGGGGACTGTTCAAAACCTCAAGTATACCCACGCCGCGGGCTTCTGTCCAGCCGGAGGATATTGTCGCGTGGCCGGCGGGTGGATGTGGTGTTCAGAGAAGCCGAGTGTGGAACGTATTGAGATCCGGGCTGAGCCCGGCCGGATTCTGTGTCGCAGTCAGCGAACACAAAAAAAGCGGGGGAGAACGTCGCCGCTCTCCCCCGCTAAGGCTTTTTGCCGCTCGTAAGTCAGGCGCGGCGATAGATGTTCCCGGACCTTGTCCCTTCGCCGGCGGTCACTGCACGTGCGGTCCGACGACGCCCGAGTAGAACCCGATGTCGTCGATCGTTCCGGTAAAACGCTCGGGCCCGCCCCATTTGGAGAAGTCAAAGGTGCTCCAGCCCATTGCATCACCAGCGCCACTGGCAGTGGTTCCGTTGAAAACCTCCTCGAGCGGTCCCATGGTAGACAGGTTCTTTACATGACCGATGATGGCAGCCGCGCCGTTCGCCGCAACAACGTTGATCGACACGCAGATATAGTAGGTGTCGAACGCGGTGAACGCGACGGGGCTCGTCCCGCCGATCAGATCGACCCAGGCGCCACCCTCGTAGAGCTGGATCTTGTTCCCGGCGATAGGCGTCTTTATCCCGTGTCGATTCCCAGCGCCTGGGGACCACCACCAGACCCAGACATATGAACCGTGCAGCGAGACAGCGCCATCCGGCGTCAAGACCATGTCGATAGTGAAGGGGTTATGAGTCACCGTCCCGAGAAGGGTTGTGAGGCCGTTGCCGTTTGCATGGTCTCCAGTGAAACGATACGAGTCGCTGCCGTCAATCGCCCCCGCGACGATGTTGGGCCCGCCATTCCAGAAATCCAACCTGTAACCATCGCCCGCGACGCTGCCTACGCCGTAATGCGCACGAATGCCCGTAGCGTCCTCTCCTGAGTTCTCGAAATCCCAAAGAGCATAAAGGCCCGATGCCGCCCGCTGCGCCGTGCGCATGTTGGCAAGCATGTCGGCCTGGCCTGGGGGCGGTGGGAATCCATGATCCGACGCTTCGATGGCACCCTTGTTCGCGTCGACTTGGGCCTGCAGCGCCGCGAGCACGGCTGGGTCGACGCCCGCACC
>CAJWLW010000094.1 GCA_913042885.1 uncultured Lentisphaeria bacterium
CTTATGACCGGATGCCACCGGATATGCAACAATTGTGCCCCGGCCGTATGGGCCACACCCGCGCGGAAGTCTACGAGCAGTAATACCTCACGACAACACCTGTATTTTGCTCTGGTTTTTCCCTTCAATCCTCGACAGAACCGGTATCGAAAGCCTTTTCTGCAGCTGGCTTATTTTCGCTCTGCGAGGTTGGGAATCGCCCTGACCTGACCGGCGTGAACCTTGCGCATTAAAGGGTATTGTCGTATATTACCTCTTGGATTTGTCACCAGGACCAGTAGACTGCATTTCTTAAAGCCTATCCCCGCAACAACCGATGGCTGAGGACAAAGAACCGCAACTGAAGGCGCTCATCGTGGCGCCCGAATCAGGTGACCGCGGCCCACTCGAAGAATTCCTCGCGCAAAACGGTTTTAAAGTATTCTGCCGTGATTCCCGCCTACGAAGCTTTCAGCTCCTAACCATTACACAGGTCGACGTTATCATTGTTGCCGGCGATGTCGCGGACGCGAAGGCGATCGATTTTTGCAGGGATTTTCGAAGCGACGCGGGTTTCCAGACAGTGCCGCTGCTGATCATCGACGAGGATAACGACACGGGGTCCGTTTGCGTCGAGGCGTTCGAGGCCGGTGCTGACGATTTTATCGATGCGCCCTTTATTCCCAACGTTCTGATGGCACGAATCAAACGCTTTCTGAGGAAGAAAGCGAAGACCGGCGTCAGTTCATCCCTGTCCGTGCAAATTTCGGGCGGTGAGCTGCCGGGTGTCTTGACGTTCCTCGAAGCGGAGACCAAGACTGGCAGGCTCAGCATCAAGAGCAACGACAAGACCGCCGTCATTTATCTCAAGGAAGGTCGTTTGGCCAACGGCAAAGCACCCAATTGCGAAGGCCTCGATGCCATCGTCGAAGCGCTGTGCTGGCCGACCTCACACGTCACCTTCGAAGAGTCCGAGATCGGCGAGGAAGAAGTCAAGTTCTCGATGGAAACTACCGGCACGATCATGAACTGTGTGTTCGAGGTCGACGAGTTCGCCGAAGCTAAGGGTGCAATGCCCGACCAGAACGCCATGCTCGTCCCCGGCGACAATAAACTGCCGCCGGACGTCCAGGAACTGCAGAAGAAGGTCTTTGAGATGGCGGTCACCGGCAACTCGATCGATACCATCACACACGATCCCGACCTCAGCGAACGACGCGCCACCATGGCCTTGCATTGGCTCTTCGAAGGCGGGCACCTGATTGCAACAAATCCGCCGTTCCACGACTATACCAACCGCTGCTACGACCAGTACAAGAAGTCCGGCGGCTTCTTCGAGAGCCGACTGACCGAAATCAGCAAAGTCTTGTCTAATGTGAAGTTTCCGCTGCCGGAGCTGCCTCCGAAGCTGACCTTGAGTTCGATCGACTGGATGACGCCGGCGCCGAAAGTTCTGATTACCGGCGACAACCCCGATCATGTATCGATACTGATACGCTCGCTTGCCGACATAGCGACCGTTCTCAACAACCGTAAGCCGCCGACCCGCACCGTGCACAAGGGCATTAAAGTCACTCGTCTCTATTTGGACGAACGCTTGATCCTCGACGTGCTGGCCTTACCGCCGGCCTTCAGCAAACACGTGCTTGGAGCGCTGGACGAATGTCTCATAGACTGTTGCGGCACGATTATCCTGGGCTCGTCCCAGACAGGCAAGGCGATTCGCAATAATATGAGAACCCTGCGACAGTTGCGCCAACGATTCCAAGGCGTCTACTGCTGCGTCGCGCCGCAGGTGGCGAACCGCCATGAAAAGTACGAATTCCGCATGGACTGCGAGAACTGCGGCTACACGCTCAGCGTCGACATGGCACAGCAGGGAGCCATGGGCGAATGCCCCATCTGCAACAAGACTCTGACCATACCCGACTCTCTCGACCACCTGGCGCACAAGCTGAATCTACCCGACGATGTACCGATCGTTCAGGTCCAGCCCGTGTCACACAAGCACTGCCGCGATCTTCTCGTGTTTCTGATCGGCAGTATCGTCAAGGCCTGCAACCCGCCAGAACAGGCGCAGGCGGAAGCTGAGTTCGCGCAGCCGCAGATGTTACCGGCGGCCAGCGAAGTGCGTGAGCGCGCCACACCTTCGCAACGCGATGAGTATATCGCCGCGTTACCGACGCAGGCTGACGAAACGTTGCCGAACAATCTGGATGCGCTCGGTACTGTTTTGGCGACGGAAACCACCAAAAACCCCGCCGCTGATCCGCTGGACGCAATCATTGATACCGACGACGACGAATTCGATATTGACGATTTCATCGCCAAAGTCCAGGGGATAAGCAAAGACTGAGATCCGCACCAGCGCCTAATCTTCCAGCAGCATCCACTTGTCCTGACGCGACTCCCGGATATGGGTCTCGATCCGTTTCTTCATCTCCTGCATCATCAGTCGCGTCATTTCCATGGTTTTTTCGATCTCGCGAATTTGCTCCGGAGCCAACTCCTCGTCATCGGGGTCATTGAGTTTGGTCAGCAGCATGTTGGTAATGGAAGCGACCTGGCTGAAGGCGACGAAACTTTCCTGCGGCAGATCTGCGATGTCGACGTTGATCCGGTCGAGGCGGCGAATCCATTTGACTTGATCAGTGAATATTTCCAGCACGCATTGCCGCAGCGGCCCTGCTACGGCATCCCGTTCGCGATCATAGTCAGCGCTGATGTCATCCCAAAGTTCCGCGGAAATCGCTATGAACGCCTGTCGATGTTCTTCCGAAAAGTCCACGGGGCGTCCAGTCAATATGCGTTCCACCACATTATCCAAGTTGTTGCCACCACTGAACAGTTCGTCGCGGATGAACGCTTCGTACGCATCTTCGTTGACTGAAAGACCGAGAAACTCCATCAATGATTCCAGCTCCCCGTCGCCATCACCGTCATCATTGAACACGTCTTCGTCGAAGAGCTCAAAGAGCTCCGGCGGCTCTTCGTCGCGAAACCACAGAAAGGTGCGCGTGCTGTCGCCACGCAAGCGCACTTCCCGGCTCCAGCTCAGGAAGCCGCCGAAGTGCATGCCGGGTTCGGTCAGCAGGAAGGGGGGGCCGGCGAAAAGCGCCTGTGCCAGTTGCTCAGAAACCGTCGTCGTCGGGCCGAGTTCGTCGAAACCGCCAATTAGAAGTTGCTCGAGCGTGTCACTCCAGCGCCGAACCGAGGCGAAGTCGAACTCGCGTTCCAACAACGGGCTATTGACGACGTCGTAGCAGCCGTTTTCCCAACTTGTCACCGTGCATAGCAGGGTATCGCTGTCACTGATGTTGTCATGTTCAAAGACCGCATCCAGATCGAACACATCCATCTCCACCTGTGCCGCCGGCGCCAGGGCGTCAGGGTCGAGAGAATCGAGTTGCCGGTGTGCCAGCAACAGACCTGCGGTAGCCGCGGGCGGCAGCAGGCTGTGGTAGATCAGCATGTCCTCAACGCAGCACGTGATGGAACGTGTCGACAACAGTTCGCCGCGGTAATTCAGTTGCACCTCGAAAGGCATGACCGTCGGGTTGCAGAATGGGATGAACCGGTGCCCGGGGACCAGGATGCGGTTTTTCCGCTCGTACGGCGTCAGTGCGATGCGGAAGCGGGCGCCCTTGAAATACGATCGGCGCGGCACGTACTCCAGGCGATCGTCGGCCCAGCGTTCAAAAATCCGTTCGCCGTGGTCACAGAGCAGGTCGTCCACCAGTTCCTCCGGATCTTCCGTGTCCGGGGGCAGAGTGTCCGCTGTTGCGCTGACTACGTCGGCAGTAGCGAACGGTTGGTCGACAGTCTTGAGGAAGTCGGCGACGGCCTTACCGAATTTGCGGTACTGGCGCAACATCGCTACTCTCCTGTCTCCGCTACCCGGCCTTCGATGACAGCCAGTCGGCGGCGCAACTCAATGATCTCCGGTCGGCGGTCGAGTTTTCTGGCGAGCTGCATCTGCAGCTTCATGATTCGTTCGTTCAGATCGCGCAGCTCCTCGTCCTGCTTCAGCAACTCACGCCGTTTCATCAGCAGCGCATGTTCCACCTCACGCTGTTGCTTCAGCAGCAATTCGTGGTCCCCGGTATCGGTTGCAACGGCGGCGGCACCGGCCATCAGTACCACGGACAGCAAAAAGGCTCGTATCATTTTCATTGGTCATCCCCTGGTGTGATCGGTTTTTGTCCAGTTTCGAGCGCCAGAACCGCGCCTGCCAGAAAGACAGAGCCGATAACCAGTCCGGCGCCATGATGCTGCAAAAGGGCCACGCCGTCTCGCATACTGTCGACAATTGTAACTTCCAAGTCTGATTGTGTCGTATGCAGATGTGTCCGAATTTCTACCGGCGGCACCGCCCGTTCGTAAGCAAGCGGCGCAAGAATCACTCCGGACAGATACGGTGCCAGAGTTGCCAGCATCTCCGGCCACAGTTTGTCCTGCATCACCGAAAACATTACCAGCCAGCGGCCGCCGGGATACAACTGCTCCAGTAGTTGCAGCGACCGCGTCAGTGCCGCCGGATTGTGAGCCACGTCGATAATGATGCCGCCTGGACGCTGATCGAATCGCCCGGGCCATTTCGCCCCTCCGATACCCGTGGTGATCGCTTCCGGGGGCAGCTTGATGCCTTGCTGACGGAGCACCTGCAACGTTGCAAATGCCGTTGCGGCGTTCTCCGCCTGATGCTGCCCAGGCAATCGCATCTCGAGGTGTGCACTGTGATCACACCAGGTCACCTGGCAGGACTGTCGCGGCAATGGCCCGTCACCGGCGACAACGGGCAAGACAACGTTGGCAACGTCGAAGTCATGGCCCCGCCGGTATATCGGTGCCTGCTGTGCCGCAGCGACCGCTTCGATCGCCTCGACCGCCGTTGCCGCGGTCTCGCCACAGACGATCGGGATGTGCGGCTTGATAATCCCGGCCTTCTCGCCTGCAATCGCCGCCATTGAGTCACCCAAAGGGCCCGTGTGGTCGTGGGCGATCGTGGTGATCACGGAGACCAGCGGTGTCACCAGGTTGGTAGAATCCAGACGCCCGCCCATACCGACTTCGATCACCGCGAAATCCACCGTCGCCCGGCGAAAATACTCGAGCGCCAGCACCGTTATGAATTCGAAATATGTCGGCGAGTGCGACGTTTCGTCGAACAGCGCCGCTGCTCTTGTGCGGAGTTCGCAAATCAGGCTGGTGAACGTGTCGGTGTCGATGGCGTGACCATCGATCTGGAAGCGTTCACGGACGGAGACGAGGTGCGGCGAACTAAACAGGCCCGTGCGGTAACCGGCCTGCGTCAGGGCCGCGGCGATCATGGCACAGACCGAGCCTTTGCCGTTCGTCCCGGCGACATGCACGATGCGCAGGCCTCGGTGCGGATTGTCCAGAGCCGCGAGCAGGCGCGCAGTGTTTTCGAGGCCCAGCTTGATTCCGGAGGTTTGCAGATGTTCCAGAAATTGTTCTGCATCGTGCATCATAGTCGCCGCCACGGGTTCAGTCCCAGCACCCTGCTCTTATAGTAGACAACGTAGACATAGACCGCATCGACACAGAAAATGCTGATGTACAGAAAGTTCAGCACCTTCGATTCGGGCTTGAACATGTAACAGACCGTGGCGCAGATCGCCGTTGCCAGCCAGCGCGCCATGGCAGTATACAGCGATTGCCCTTCCAGTGCCGGCCGGCGTAATGCCATGTGAATAAACAGCACGGACATGATGAGGCACTGACCGAAAGCCGAATAGAGCCCGAAAAAATCGTTGAACTCATAGGTGATACAGAGGATGCCGAGGGCACAGAAGAAAAAGGTGGCAGCGAAACGCGGCAGAAACCAGGATCTCGGCAGTCCCTCCGGAAAATCCTCGCGACCGTGGCGCAGGTACTGATAGACCAGTACCAGCGACATGGCGAACCACGCGTGATAGACGTAGACATGCGGCACAACGTACGGCTCGACAAAAGAAAAAATGAACTCCCAGGAGCAGTTGGCGCAGACCGCGAACATCGGCACGCCGTAGGTCCGGTCCTTGAAGCTGCGGCGCACGATCAGTATGTAGACAGCCAACCACGACAATTCGCCGAGTGTCATCAGACCAACAAAAAGGGGCGTATCAACCATCGCACCACCGCAGCATCCGGTTCGGTTCGCGGCCGGGCTGTACAAACTTTGAAGCCACTTGGGATTGCACCGTTGTTCTCATGGACAAATATTAGTCTTCCAGACCGACTGACAACATGCCACCGAAGAACGGCACCATGATACTCTCTATTTCGAATTTGAGCGACCTGGTCGAGAAAAAACTCGAGACAGGCAAGGCCATTATCGAGCAGGGCACCCCCGGAACCAAAGTTTACGCCCCAGTCACAGATTCTGTCAAAATCACCAACAAAGACGGCAAACTCGCGACGGGCGAAAACAGTGGCGCCTTGTTTGGCGAAATCTCGACGCTGCTGGGGCACAGCCACACTGCCACGGTGACCACGGCGACGGCATCCAAGTTTTGCATGATCGATGGCCTGCCGACATTCGTTCGCTGCAATTCCGAGACCGCCCTCGGATTCATGAAGCTGATGGCGGAGCCCGTGCTCGAAATGAACCGGAAAGTCGGCAGTAACCAACCTTAAATTTCGCCCAGCGCCGGTCCCGATGCAAATCCGTGGTACGAATCTGAGCTACTGCATGAACGTCCATCCGGCGCGGACGTTTGCGGATGTGCTCGCGAATATCGACAGCTACGCCGCCGTCATCGGGCGCCGGGTGGCCGGCAATAAACCGTTCGGTCTGGGCCTCTGGGTGCCGAACACCGCCGTCTCTGGGCTGCAAGCCGCGGCACCGGAGCTGCGCCGCACGCTGGCGGAACGCCAGCTTTATGTTTTCACTTTGAATGGCTTTCCATATGGCGTCTTTCACGGCGCCCGTGTCAAGGAACAGGTGTATTTCCCGGACTGGGGCACCGCCGAGCGTCTGGACTACACCACGGCGCTGATCGACGCGCTGGCATCATTGCTGCCGGACGGCGTCCGCGGTTCCATCAGCACGCTGCCTTGCACCTACGGCAGGGAACTGCCGGCCTCGGCAATCAACAACCTGCTCGCCGCAGCACGACATGCCCGGCAAGTGCACACCGACAGCGGCCGCCATATTGTCATCGGCCTCGAGCCCGAGCCGGACGGTTTTCTCGAATCCGCCGCCGAAGGCATCGACTTCTGCCGTCAACTTTACGAGCGGGATCCACAGGTCCACGACTATATCGGCCTGTGTTTCGATACCTGCCACATCTGCGTCGCCGGTGAAAATCCGATGGTGTCTTTCAACGCTTGCATCGCTGCCGATGTGAAGATCGCCAAGGTGCATGTGTCTGCAGCGCTGCGTTGCGACAATCGTACCGGCGTGGCGGCACGCCAGCAGTTGTCCAGCTTCGACGAACCGGTGTATCTACATCAGACACTGGTGTGGAACGACGGCAAGTTGACCAACCGCTATCGGGATCTCGACGCTGCCCTCGAGGACAATCCTGTCGGCACCTGGCTGGTACATTTCCACGTGCCGTTGCCGTTTGTCGGCACCGGTGGACTGACTGCCACCTCGGACCAGTTGACGCCGGCGTTCCTGCAACTGGCGACCGACCACTGTCCCAACATAGAGATCGAGACGTATACGTTCGATGTACTGCCGCCACCGAAGCTCGACATCATCACCTCGATCACCGATGAATTTGACTGGATGCTCGAGCGCCTGGCACAAGATTGAAGCGCTGTCACCCTCGATTGGAGGCACGGCGCATGCCTGCCTGTGACACTCAAGGGTAAAGTACAAATCAGATTGATCGGTTGCCGTCGCCGGCATGGTGCAATCCTGAAGAAACTCTGTCACTCCGCGTCGAGCACGTGGATTTTCCCCGGTGGCACGATGAAGTGGATCTCGTCGTCCGCCTTGTAAGTTGTCGTGCCGAAGTGGTGCAGCCGAATTTCACCGGCCGGACCTGTCACGCCGGCGACCGCGACCAGCAGCCCCTGAAACGACCCGTGGAAGCCGGCATCGACGACACGTCCTTGGATGGCATCTTCACTGCCGCCGACAATCTGAATGTGCTCGGGTCGTATCGACACGATGGCCGTCTCTGCGGAACCGAGTCGCGACGGATCGATCGGCAGTTCACCGATTTCGCTCAACACCCCCTTATCCGCCCGCTTGACATCGAGAAAATTCGATGCCCCGAAAAGTTCGGCGACGAACCGCGTGCGCGGATACTCGTAAACTTCCCGCGGGCTGCCGATCTGCAAAAGGGTGCCCTTGTTTACCACACCGATGCGGTCGCCGACCGCCAGGGCATCGGCGGTGTCATGGGTCACCAGCAGTGTTGTCGTGTGTGTCTGGCGGATGAGCTTTACGATGTCGTCGCGGATTTGCCGGCTGCCGACATTGTCGAGGTTGCTGAACGGTTCGTCGAGCAGTAGCAGAGCGGGGCGCGGGGCCAGCGCACGAGCCACCGCCACCCGCTGCTGCTGGCCGCCGGAGAGTTCGTGCGGGTAACGCTCGGTGAGGTATTCCAGCCCGGTCAACTCCAGTATGTCCTGCAGTCGCTCGTCGCGTTCTGCTGCACCGAACGGGTGCAGGCCGTAAGCGATGTTGCGGCGCACGGTCAGGTGTGGGAACAGGGAGTGGCCCTGGAATACCATGGTTATACCGCGGATTTCAGGCGGCCGGAAGACGCCGGTACCGCTAAGTTTTTCTTCGTCGATGGCGATCTCGCCGTGGTCCGGAACCTCGAAGCCGGCAATCAACCGCAGCAAGGTTGTTTTGCCGCTGCCGCTTTCGCCGAGAATACAGACGATTTCACCTTTCTCGACGTCGAGCGACAGGTCGTCAATCACCACGGGCGTGTTTCGGCCGTAGCTCTTGCGCAATGAATTGATCGTCAGGAAACTCATCTGTTCGAGGAGGAAATGAACCGTTCGAGAATGATGATCGGAACAATACCGGCAGCGACGATGAGCAGTGCGCCGCAAGCCGATTGCGCCACCATCTCTTCGCCGGCCAGTTCGAAAGTTTTGGTGGCCAGTGTCTCAAAATTGAACGGTCGTAGAATAAGTGTCAAGGGCAATTCTTTGAGAACATCGACAAATACCAGGGCACCGGCAGCCAGCAGCGTGCCCCTGGCCAAGGGCACATTGATGCGCAGGAGGGTGTGCATTCGCGATCTGCCCAACGACAGTGAAGCCTCGTCCATACTGCCGCACAGCCGGTCGAAGCCGGATTCCACGGGGTTCACAGCGACCGCCAGGAATCGCACCAGATAGGCGAAAAGCAGGGCAAATACCGTGCCGCTAAGCAATAGCCCCGGCGATGCCCCAAACATCCGTCCAATCACATTGATGATGCTGCGGTCGAGGTGGACCAGGGTTACCATGACGCCCACAGCGATGACCGCACCCGGAATGGTGTATCCCAGGATCGTCGCCTTCGATACCGCTGTCATGAACACCGTGCGATGCAGGCGCACAGCGTAGACAATGAGCACAGCGGCGATCACCGTCAACAGAGCGGCAATGCTGGCCAGCAGAAAGCTCTTTACGGAAAGAGCCGAGAACGTGCCGTCGAACGCTTCCGTACCGCTTTGGTTGAACCAGAACAGCAGTTGTCCAAGTGGCAGCAGAAAGCCCAGACAAACCGGCATGAGGCAGATAGCGACCGCGCCTACAGCCGCCAGGCCGCGCAGTCGCCGATGCTCCGTCGGCCGATAGTCCGTCCCGCAAGTGGCATAGCGGCGCCGGCCGCGCTGGACGCGCTCGAGCAGCAGCACAGCAAAGACCAGACACATGAGCATCGCCGCCAGTCGCATGGCCCCGTCGGTGTCGTCCATGCCGAACCAGATATGGAAGATTCCGGTCGTAAACGTGTCGATGCCGAAGTAATGCATGGCGCCATATTCGTTCAGCACTTCCATGATGACCAGTGTCAGGCCGCCGATGATTGCGGGACGCGCCAGCGGAATACCCACATGGAAAAATGTGTAGACCGGGCCGCGGCCCAGACTGCGCGACGCTTCCAGGATACGATCCGACTGGCGTTGCAGCGAAGCGCGCGTGATCAAGTAGATGTAAGGGTAAAGCACCAGACTTACAACGACAATCACGCCCGGCAGGTTCATGATATCGAGCCAGCGCGGTGCCAGATCCAGATGGTTGCGCAGGAAGCTGTGCAGCGGGCCGGTGTAGTCGAACATGCCGGCATATGCGAAGGCTGTGATATACGTCGGAAAAGCAAACGGCAGCACCAGCATCCACGAAAAAATGCGAGCGCCGGGGAACCGGTAAAAAGTTACCAACCAGGCGCAGGTGACGCCAATCAGCAACGCCAGGCCACCGACCCCGAAAACGACAAACGCAGTGTTCAGCAGATAGCGGTGGAGCACCGTGCTTCGGATGTGCGACCACGATTCCGGTTCGTCGCCGAACAAGCTCATGCCGACGACGATCACCGGCACCAGAAGGCACAGCACCAGTGCGAACGTTGCCAGCGACCACGGCGACAGGTGATAGTGCCAGCGTAGAAAACGCCCAAGTCGCGTCCGGTTCGTGGTCCGTGTGCTCAACGCCAGCCCACGCGATCAAAAATTTGTACGGCCTCGGTGTTCAACTCGCCCAGGTCCGACAGATTCATCGTCGACGCCTTGAAATCGCCCCACGATTCGAGCAGCGGCGACTTGGCCGTCTCCGCCAGAACCGGGTACTCGTAGTTCGACGTCGCGAACGCCTGCTGAGCTTCGCTGCTGCTGAGAAATTCCAACAACTTAACGGCGTTGTCGCGGTTCGGTGCTACCGCAGTGACACCGGCGCCGCTGACGTTGATATGCGCGCCACTGTCCGCCTGATTCGGGAAGAAGATGCCGACCTGCTCAGCTACTTTCCTTTCTTCGGGGTTGTCCGAATTGAGCAGCAACCCGACGTAATATGTGTTCACTACAGCGACATCACCTACGCCGGCAACGACGGCTTTGATCTGGTCACGATCGTTGCCCTTTGGCGTGCGCGCCATGTTCCCAACGATGCCGGCGGCCCAGGATTCGGCGGCGCTGGCGCCGTCACGCTTGATTATCCAGGCGAGCAGGGATTGGTTGTAGACGTTCTTCGACGAACGAATGAGAACCCGCCCTTTCCATTTTGCATCGGTCAGGGCGGCGTAGGTACTGAGTTCATCGGGCTTGACCCGGTCTTTGGCGTAGACGATCACCCGCGAGCGCACGGTGAGTCCGAACCAGTGGCCGTTCCGACCACGCAGGTGCTTCGGTACATTGGTACTGAGAACGGACGAGGTGATGGACTGCAGGAGATTCTTCTTTCTGGCCCGCACCAGGCGGCCGACGTCGACGGTGATCAGGACGTCGGCCTTGGACTCAGCACCTTCAATCTCGAGTTTCTTGATGAGTTCGTCGGCCTTGGCCTTGACGACATTGACCTTGACACCGGTCTTTTCAGTGAATGTTTTGTACAGCGCCTGGTCGGCAGGGTAATGACGGTGGGTGTAGACATTGACTTCCCCAGCAGCCTTGACGGCATCGGGTGCAGCGGGCACGGATGTATCGAATTGCTTGCTGCAACTGGCGACTCCAAAGACGACGGTGCAGAGGATGGCAATGTTAGGTGCAATGCGTTTCATTTGAGCCCATAGTTTTTGTGGCTTTCGCCGAGCCCGGATGGCAGTGGGCGGATATATTAAAGCATTTGTTTGGCATATCAAAACAAATTCAAATAAATTATTGAAAGCCCCTGGCGCTTTGCAGATGTTTGGCACGCCAAACATCTGCGGTGTGAAAAGGTCGGATGGGAATATCTAACACATGATGAGCCAGATCCAATCAGGCGAATATAACGATTTCGATAGGACAAGTATCATGGGGCCCTGGCGATGCACCGTTGCCACACTCGCGGCCGATTACAGATAGATCACACGCTGCGTCGACCGTCTGTCTGCAGACACGCTGGGCCGACTCGCGCCGTTCTTTGCCTTCACTTGTATCCTCTTCCAATATCGCTTGCCGTTGGCGCTTAGGTTGGTCTATTTGACTGTCGCCACAGACGCGCTAAACTACGCTCCTTAATCCATACCAGACCGACCGGTGATGCCGATCTTCCATGATCCGCGAGAGTGTTTCACGTCAATCCTGCCAGAAATCGTAACTAAGGAGATGAATCATGTCTGAGACAAGAACCGGTGCCATCACACTCAAAGGCACTCCCTTTGATCTAAAGGGATCCCAACTCGAGGTCGGTGCAATGGCACCCGACTTTCTGCTGCAAAACTCCGACTTGGAAGATGTCTCCCTCTCTTCCTCCGCCGGCAAGACGCAAATCATCGCAACGGTCCCTTCTCTCGACACGCCGGTCTGCCAGGAGGAGACGAAGCGTTTCAACGATGCCATCGCCGGCAACGACTCGGTCGAGGTGCTGGTCGTCAGCGCCGACCTTCCCTTCGCCCAGAAGCGCTGGTGCGGATCGGAAGGCGTCGAGAATGTCACCACTCTCAGCTGCCATCGCTCCAGCGCGTTCGGCGAGGCGTATGGGGTCCAGATCGGCAACGGCCCCCTCGAGTGCTGCCTGGCGAGGGCGGTCTTTGTCATCGATGCGGCTGGGATCCTCACACACGTCGAGTACGTGACGGAGGTGGTGGATCAACCCGACTTCGATGCCGTGTTAGGCGCTGTCACCACCTAAGGAACTTGGCACCAAATACTTGCGATCCAGCACCACGATCGAGTATCACCATGACGGTCTCAGGAAAAATTGAGGCATGGAAACCCCACGGGATCGCTTCGGCACAATAAAAGGGAATCACAGATGGCAGACTTGAAAAAGTGTGCCGCGGAGGCAGCATGATCCTTCTATCTCTCATTCGGAGTGTTCCACACAATGTGGGGATGGGTCAATTCGTGTTCAACGGTTGGAAGAACATCTAGCAAGCGATTGGAGACAATATGAGTAACGAAGGCAAGTGCCCAGTGATGAACGCTTCCCACAGACACACGGCGGCTGGAGCCCTGTCGAATCGAGACTGGTGGCCAAATCAGTTAAAACTGCAGATTCTCCACCAGAACTCCGCCCTGTCAGATCCTATGGGCGAAACATTCAACTACGGCGAGGAGTTCAAAAGCCTCGACCTGGGTGCCCTGAAAAAGGACATCGATGAGTTAATGACGACGTCGCAGGACTGGTGGCCGGCCGACTACGGCCACTATGGGCCATTCTTCATTCGGATGGCGTGGCACAGCGCAGGCACCTATCGCATCGCCGACGGCCGGGGCGGCGCAAGCTCCGGCACGATCCGCTTTGCGCCTCTCAACAGTTGGCCCGACAATGTGAACCTCGACAAAGCCCGCCGGCTGCTCTGGCCGATCAAGCAAAAGTACGGCCGGAAAATCTCCTGGGCTGACCTGATGATTTTCACCGGTAATTGTGCCCTCGAGTCGATGGGATTCAAGACACTCGGTTTCGCTGGCGGACGAGAGGACGTCTGGGAGCCCGAAGAGGACATTTCCTGGGGACCTGAGAGCGAGTGGCTGGCAGACGAGCGCTACAGCGGCGACAGGGACCTTGCGAATCCTCTCGGCGCCGTGCAGATGGGGTTGATCTACGTCAATCCGGAGGGACCCAACGGCCACCCGGATCCGCTCGCTGCAGCAAGGGACATTCGGGAAACGTTCGCCCGCATGGCAATGAATGACGAGGAAACCGTTGCACTCATTGCCGGCGGACACACATTCGGCAAAGCCCATGGCGCCGCCGATGCGGACAAGTACATCAGTGCCGAACCAGAGGGTGCCAGCCTCGAGGAACAAGGCCTCGGGTGGAACAACAGCTTTGGCAGCGGCAAAGCCGGAGACACGATCAGTAGTGGGCTGGAGGGTTCATGGACCACCGAGCCGGCAAAGTGGGACAACAACTACTTTGACAACCTGTTCGGCTACGAGTGGGAGCAGGTGAAAAGTCCCTCCGGGGCCACGCAGTGGACTCCTACGGATGCATCTGCGGTAGGCTCCGTGCCGGATGCCCACGATCCGTCGAAGAAGCACGCTCCCATGATGTTCACGACAGACCTCACACTGAGGATGGACCCGATCTATGCGCCGATTTCAAAACGCTTCCACGAGAACCCTGACGAGTTCGCAGACGCCTTCGCCAGGGCGTGGTACAAGCTGACGCACCGCGACATGGGGCCTGTCGCGCGGTGCCTCGGCACCTTGGTTCCCGAGCCGCAGTTGTGGCAAGACCCCGTCCCCGATGTGGATCATGAATTGATTGGGGAGCCAGACATCGCTGCTCTCAAGGGTGAGATTCTCGCGTCAGAACTGTCCATTTCCCAACTGGTCTCGACCGCCTGGGCGTCGGCGGCAACGTTCCGCAACACCGACAAGCGCGGTGGGGCGAACGGGGCTCGGATTCGCCTCGCGCCACAGAAGGATTGGGAAGTCAACAATCCGGCCGACCTGGCGAAGGTGCTGCAGACGCTGGAGCAAATTCAAACGGGATTCAACAGTTCACAGTCCGACGGAAAGATGGTTTCGCTCGCTGACGTGATCGTCTTAGGTGGGTGCGCGGCCGTCGAGCAAGCTGCGAAAAACGCCGGGTGCGATGTGTCGGTTCCCTTCTCGCCGGGGCGCACGGACGCGTTGCAGGAGCAAACCGATGTCGATTCATTCGCCGTGCTCGAACCAACCGCAGACGGGTTCCGCAACTACATTGGAAACGGGCACTCCAGACCGGCGGAAG
>CAJWLW010000095.1 GCA_913042885.1 uncultured Lentisphaeria bacterium
TAACTTCAGCGGCACTACCGACAATGGCATGCGGTTGGTGATCGGCAATAACCATGTGGGAACCGCGATGGTGATCAACCAGGCGGGGCGTGTCGGTATCGGGGCGGAAAATCCCACCGCCAAGCTCGAGGTTGCTGGAAGTATCTTGATCAAGAACGGCAATGACGGACAGATAAGATACGGTAACAACGACGGCCCTGATCGCGTTTATATGGGTAAAGCAGGCCTGGACGCGTTTTTCGTGAATGATAACGCGGGTGTGATGAAGTTCGCGAATGGCGGAGCTGAACGCATACGCATTCTGGCCAACGGCAACGTCGGTGTCGGCACGACGTCGGCAAGCCACAAGTTTACTGTGGTGGGTGACGACGCAGTCATGATCCGTAGCGGGAGCACCGGTACCAGCGGGCAAATTCGTCTTGAGAATTCGGACGGCAGCGATAGAAGCTATTTGGGGCAGTCTACCGGCAACGTGCATCTGTTCAATTACAGCCCAGGCTATACCAAGCTTTGGGCGGCTGCCGGAGCCTCGAACATGACGTTGGAATCATCAGGTGCGCTGAGCATGTCCAGCGGTGCGTCCTGCACCTCCGGTGGGACCTGGACGAATGCCTCGAGCCGCGATCTGAAGGATGACATCATGCCGCTGGCCCTGGACGATGCGCTGAATACCCTTTCCGGTCTGGATGCGGTTACTTTCCGCTACAAGGTCGCACAGGACGAGCAATGCGTCGGTTTCATCGCTGAAGACGTGCCGGAGCTGGTCGCCACAAACGGCCGGAAAGGCCTCGCCCCGATGGATATCGTCGCGGTGCTGACCAAGGTCGTGCAGCAGCAGCAGCAGGATATCGAAGCGCTGAAGGCGCAACTGCAGGCGCAGCCGTAAGGCAGCTTACAATCGATGACTTAAACAGGCGCGGGAAACCGCGCCTGTTTTGTTGTACCGGCGTTGGCCTGCCAGCGTCACCAAACCGTATCATCACGGAATCAACACCATTTTAAGTGAACTGACATCCGAGCTTTGCCCGCCGGTTGAGATCAATTACAATTGGGCCGGCAGCAGGCAGCGTGATGAATATGAGCGCGATTTCGCAGCGCTATATGTCGAACACATCTTGCCCTTTCTCCTGCAAGCCCTGCCCGGCCATGGCATCGAACCCGCTGACATTCGTCTGCTTGACATCGGCTGCGGCTTCGCCCCCATGGCATTAGCCTTCACGATCCTGCAGTCGAGTCAGCAGCGGACTCTTGATGAAGATGTCCGCTACCTTGGGATCGACATCAGAGAGGACGCGATCCAGTGGCTGCAAGACGCATACAAGCAATACCCGTTCATCCGCTTCCTGCACCACAGGGCGAAGCAGGAAAGTGACTACATCGGCGAAGGCAATACAGTGGCCACGGACTGCGGTGAGAAGGGAAGAACCAGTGCGACGTCCGACGGCACGGAGTCGGCATACTGCATCCCGGATGCGTTCACGTTCAATCTGCAATGGAGCAGCAGCGTATTCACCCACATGACGCCGGAGGCGGCAGTGACTGCGCTCAGGACAATCGCCGAGCGCTGCATGCCAGGCTGTGTGCAGGTGAACACCTGGTTCGTCGTCGACGCTGAAAGCCGCTACGCGATGGCCGCTGGCCTCGCCGACCGCCAACTGCCGGTCGATTGCGGACGGTTCCTGAGCTTCTCCTCCGACAACCCGTTGCTGACTACATGCTACAAGGAAGATGCGATCCTCGAGATTTATCAAGAGGCCGGGCTGGAGATCATCGAAATAGATCGTGGGTCGTGGCGAGGAAAGGCGTACAGGAACCGCGCCAATCATTATCAGGACGTCATCATTTCGGTTGTCAGATAACCTCAGCGGGAAAGGCCATGCCCCGATGGATATCGTGGCGGTCCTGGCTAAGGCCGTTCAGCAGCAGCAGGATATCGAAACGCTGAAGGCGCAACTGAACGTACAGCCGTAAGGCGAAGAGAATCGAGTTTTGTTTAGACGAGGCTAATTTCCGCGCTCGCGCCCGATCAAAGGGCGTAGAAGAGGGGCTAGTTGAAGAATGACTCGTAGAGATCGTCGGCGAACGTGGAATCTTCCTGTAGCCCGGTTCTCCAGATAAGCTCGCCGTTGGGATGGGTGTACTTCTCAAGGAAAACCGGGGCGGCCGAATCAATGGTCTGGATCAACTCCCGTTCGGGCACGGCCCACTCGGGCGTGTCGGCGGTAAGGGTCACGGGGGCGACCGGCAAACCTACTCCTTCCAGCTGGCGATAAACTCGTCGACGTCGAAGCCTTCGGGCATCTCGCTGTTAAAGCAGCGCAGGGACCGGGATTTGAAGTTTGGTGGTGCGGTGGC
Organism: uncultured Lentisphaeria bacterium; assembly: GCA_913042885.1. Next base: position 2,356 of record CAJWLW010000095.1, read on the forward strand.
CTCCGGTTTCAGTTCTGCGTGCAACCTGGTGTAGCGGGCCTCTACCCGTGCTTCTTCGGAGTCCAACCGTCGGCGCAACTCGGCAAAACGTTCGCCCAGTGCCTCCGCTTCTTCGGCCGTGAACCGAGCGGCCATATCCTCGCTATAGACCGCCGGTGGTGAACCATCGATAAGGGGCCGCCGCTCCGCCGCGGACATCGTCGCCAGTTCCGGCGTTTGGATCTGGGTGATCTTGGCGGCGATGTGGCAGAGCAGGATCACCGCCACCATCCTGTGCTTGCGTCCGGGATGCAAATCCGCCAGACCGGCGCGAAAGCCGGCCTCGTCCCTGAGGACCAGGGCGCGCAGCGTGGCCTCGATCCGATCGCGCTCCTCGGCCCACAAATGCGCCGAGCGGGAATAGAATTCGCGCGCCGGCATCGAGAGGGGGCGCGTAAATTCCAGATCCGCGTCCCAGTGGAAGTGGTGGGAGGTGGTGAAAAGGTCCGAGCCGAAGGAGCGGAAGCCGAGGTGGAGCGTGCGCCGCAGCTTGCTGGAATAAAAGCTGCCCCAGTGCTGGCCGATGTTGCAGTATACCACGCCGTCTCCGGGTTTGAGATCCATCTGGACACCACCGGTGAGGGCGGCCCGGTTGTCCGTCAACAGTTCCCGGCGCTGCAGATCGGTGGTGCGCTGTTTGTGACTGCCGGGCAGAAACCAGAACACGTCGTCGTCGTAAAGCGCGATATTCCATTGCACGTAGCCTATGGAGTTGGCCATCATGTCGGCCTGGACACCGCTGGTCGGAGCTTGTGCGGCGGTAGCCGCATCACGATGCCAATCGCCATACCCGTAATCGATCAAGCCGCTGCAGGTGATTTGGGCATTGCAGATGGCCGTCTCCGGACCACTCAGCAACTGTGCGCTGACGCCCAACGTGTTCTCACCGAGGAGGAAATCCACCAGGTGGGCGGTCTCCTCGGTGACTACCTCATGGATTTGGACCCGCGGCTGCACGTCCGCGTACCAATCTCCTCCCTGCGGGTCGCCCTCCTGACGTGCGGCCTGCGAATTGCGCTTTGCCGCATCCACCATCAACTCGGCGGTCAGGCGCATGTCGGCCAACTCGTCGACGGGAATGACGTTGCGCAGCAACAGATAGCCATCGCGCATGAACTGTTCGGTATCGACCTTCATTGTTCTTGATGTCCCATCCTTTTTCCTGGGTACAACACGGTACCGTTAGCTACCAGCGCTGAAAGAACATAGATATCTGCCCCAGGTTGGGTAATGTCGCATCCACCACGTCGATCAACTTTGGGGTGGTATCTCCCGACCGGATCAGGCCCAGCTGCTCACCGTAGATCTCGCAACGCGTGCGGCGTTGTTTTGCGGAAACTTCCAGCGGAACCTGTACCACCGATGTCGTCGCCTGGAAGGGAGCGCCACCATCATTCTTGCTCAGAACTTCACGCAATATACTTCACCCTCGGTGAATTCGAAACGGATCCGCACCGGTTTGTAGCGGTACGCCGAGGCGTCTTCCCCCTTCCATGACAGCACATGATCCTGACAATCTCCGGACACCACATCGCAATCCATCAGATGATAGCCTTCCAGCTTGCCACCGAAGATATCGCAGAGCTCAGCCCGCAGCCAGCCGCGGATGTCAGCGTCGATTTTGATCTCGTCCTGTGACAGAAAGATCGGCTCGGTCATGAATTCGCCGGTCACCACATCCGCGGCAACGGCCAACAGCCGGTTCTTCGGGATCTTGACCGACATAATCGTGTGAAACGTGGCGCCGCCCAGATCGAAGACATCATGCCGCGAGTTGCCGCCGGTGTAATACAGCTGCCAATGGTCGCCGCGGTCGACGAGACCTTCGCCGGCCGGATAAATGCCGCAGGAATCTTCGTCATGTGAGCCTTTGAACCAGTTGCCGCGACACGGGCGTGACCATGTATGACTGTCCTTGCTGAAAGTCAGTTCGATATAACAGTCCTGCTGCCCTTTCTCGGTACGGTAGTGTCCGAGCAGGCCGATGCGCCAACCGGCGTAATCGTTCACCGGCATCATATAGAACTGCATGTCCCACGGATCCTTGGCATCTGGCCAGATGATCAGTTTGGGATCACTCCAGTTGACGCCATCCGGACTCGTGCGTCGTGCTATGACGCGAAGAAACGAGGCGGCGTTATACGGCACGTCGACGTAGCGGCCGTCTTCCGGTGCGTTGTCCAGCAGGTACGGATGAAAGACTTCGAAACCGTCCTGCAAATTGCCCTCAAATGTCGCCCCGTCATTGGTCTGCAGCCGTCGGATCCGCATGCCTTCGGTGCGTTCGTATTCCTCCGGGTCGCGGTTCAACGATTTGGCGATATCGCACAGCAGCGGGCCGGCCTCCGGTATCGGCGGATGATACAGCATGCCTTTGCCGTCATTGAGCAATTTGAAATGGAGTCCGTCCGTACTGTCCGCCGCCAAGAGCGCCCACAAGCGGGTGCCCTTTTCGCAACCGAAGAAATAGAGGCGCCAATGGTCCTCCGCCAGTTTGACCGGACAAAGGCCCACAGCGATCTGATATTCGAGACCTTCGATCTCGAGGAGGTTCGTGCCCGTGCCGTCGATCTGCACTTGTCCCAGGTCCGGTTTTTCCCAGGTCAGGCGGTCCTTGGATGTCGCTACCAGCGCACGCGGGATCTGCTCGTCCGGCGTCTTGCCGCAACGGGAACTGTAGCTCCAATAGTACATACGATAGGTATCGTCCGGCAACAAGAAAATCTTGCTCAGGAAAATACTGGCCGCACCCAGATCAGCCGGCGTGTCGCCGCGCACACGCACACCCTCGGGTTCGACCGGGCCGTATTTGAAATGGACGTTGCGTGATCTGGCGGGGAGGTCTTCGTCGAAGAAGAAAAGCAGGTTAGGCTCGTGATCGGTCATGGAGCCTTTGTGTCTCGCAACGCCAGCCTCACCTGCACACGCGCTTGATGCCACAGGGGTTCGGAGTCATCGAAGTATGTAAAACGGGTCAACGGCCTTTCGCCGAGGACGGGCAGCGTGCCCTCCAAGCGATCACTGACATCGATCCCTTCCTCCGGCAACCCCTGCGGCGTGACCGTGATGTCGCCGATCCAGATCGTTCCCTGATCCCCCTCGCGCCAGGCGACGATCTTGCGGATGTCAGCGATTTCCGGCAACTGATACTCCAACGTCACATCCTCCTGCCACGTGTCGTTCAGCGCCTCGACAACGATCGGGTCGCTGGTCCATGGCAGGTACGAGTCCGGCAGGATCCAGCCCGTTATCAGAAGCTTCAGCCGGGCGCCATCGGCGACTTTTCCGGAAACCGTAATTCGCAGTTTGGCGCCGCGTTCGGACGGATTCATCAGCGGCAAGGTGAACAGCTCCTCACCGTCGCTCCAGCCCCGTGCCTGGCCTGATCCGTCCCGATCCTTGAGTATGTCGAGATCACCTTTGACCAGGCTGCCCGCCATGATGCGGGCGCTGCGCCCCGGACCGATCTCCAGCTCTTCGCTGGCGCGAACTGTACCTTTGTAGGTGATCGTGTTCTGACCATCGGACAAGCCAGGATTGACCGCGGTATTGTCCAGGACACGAACGCGAATCAGCGGCGCAGTCGGCTCGTCAATTGCGAATGTCGGCTCTACCCAGGAATCGCCCGATGCAAAGATGCTATGCGTCTTCCACCCCTTGATGACTGCCGACGACTGGTCGGCGATCGCCTCGACCGCTGGTCGATCTGGCGCCGTCAAACGCACCCGCAGTGGATTGTCTGCCGAAATTCTTGTCCCGGGCTCCAGGCGCACCAGCCACTCGGCAATGCGATATCCGTCTTCTTCTATGTCTCCCAGGGCGATCGTCGGATTGGCAATACGCCCGACGAAGCTGAGCCCATTGACGGGAAGCAGCGTCAGCTTTACGTCGTTCAACAACGCTTTCTTCGGATCAATGAACCACGACGCATCCCTTGTGTTGTGGACCTGCACGATGACCGAATGAATTTGCTTGCCGTCGTGGTCACCGAAGTCGTAGTTAAAGCTCAATTCCGGCTGCAGGTATTTTTCGACGACGTCCATGCCGACGTTTTCCTGCGCGTAGTATCGCCGATGATGTTCTACCACGTAGGGACCGAAGTGCTGGCTTCTCGGCGGCCGATACGGTACCTGTTCCGCTGCCGGCAATGTCGGATCGACGTTTGCCGGCGCCGCATTGCCCGGGTACCTGCCGCAGGAGCCGCCACAGAAGAGGAGTGTGCCGAGGTTCTGCGGCATACGTATCTTGCTTGCTCGCCGGCACTCCTCCCAGCCGCCACTGCGCATGAAGGCCGGGTGTGATGTCTGCGACCAGAACGGCCAGCCGCGCTCGCGAGCGAATCGCAGTGTTTCGTGTTCGAACACGGACTCACTGCCGGCATAGCCGAACAACCCGTCACAGTGATCGGGCTTGACGATGTCGGCGAAATGAATCGCCATCAGGCTGCTGGTCGATAAATCCGTGCCGGGCAGCACGTGGTCGAGCGTCTTGTAGCCGGTCTGCGGCCAGTAGAAAATGTCGCGCCCCTCGCCGGCTTCCTTCATCACCAGGTGGATCTCATCGAACATCTCGACATACTTCTTGCTCCACCAGCGGCGGGCGTCGTCGTTCCAGACGAAGGGCTTGCCGAGCTCCGCTTCGATTTCCTCGCGATAGGCTTCGATAGATGGATTGGTCTCACCGTCCTTCATGTAACATCCCATGTCGGTGAGGAATTGCGGCAGCTCCTCTAACAGACACATGCCGACAACGTTCTCCGGCTTGCTGATGTGGTCGAGTACAACACGGATGTGGCGGCGTGTCTCGGCCAGGATCTTTTCCTTCGCTTCCGGCGAATAGTGGAAGTCGTACATCATCCGGCTGGCGCGGCCCGTAGGCGTGTTGTGCGTGAACTCGCCCTTTGCTGGATTGAAGTCCTTCATCGGCCAGACACGAATGAAAATCTTCAGCCGCGGATTCATCTCGATCAACTGATTGATCTTCAGCATATTTTCCCGGGTCGGATCGAGGTCCGGAAAGCGCAGCAACAGCCAGTCAGCGCGGGCGCAGTCCAGTGCTGTCAGACGCCCGGCCCAGCGCACGTAGTAGAATCCGGTGCCCCAATCCCAATAACGGTCAGGCACTGCTGCGATTTCAGGTTCGGGTGCCACGGTGCGTTCCTCCTTCTCCGTTGCCAATTCTTCTGCCGTCGACTGCATGGTCGCATCGCGAGCCGAGGCGAAATCCGTTGTCAGGTTGATGTTGTCGATGGCCCAGCTCGGCGTGCCGCTGATCTCACGGGCGATGATGCCAAGGGTCATGCCCTCTAAACTGTCGCCGCCGATGTCCTCGTTGAATTTTACGATCAACGGTTTGTCGTCTTCCGATTTTGGATTGGCCCATACGCTCAACACATCACTGCTGCCGAGTCTATCAAACTCGAGTCGGCCGACGAATCGGTGGAACTCGCCGGGTTCGAAATCTCCGGCAGTGATGCCGCCGGTAACGACATTGGCATTGATCGCGAACCGCCCGTTAGCTGCGGCGATCCCGATGATGTTCAGATTCGGTTGACTTTTTTTTTCGCCCGGCAGATCGAGGGTCACACCAAACAACGTTCCGGCCGGGTTGCCCTTGTGCCGCTTGAGATCGAAACCGATGTAATAAACCCTTGCCCCGGCATTCTCGGCGAACGGCCGATCAATAATGAGGTTGGGATAGCCATGCCCGATCCCGGACCCGGCCATCAACTGACCGCCGGCGATCGACCACTTTGCGATCTCAGTGCTCGGGGCCGGCAAATCCGCACTGTTCTGCCAGGGGCCCGTCCATTTGTTTTCATCATCCACGCCGAAGCCGCCCGCCCGGGTCACGAGTGCCCCGTCGGGGTAGTCGAAGTCCTCGGAGATCAGGACCGTGGCCATGGCTGCCGGCACGATAACCAGCAATGCTCCCACCATACATTGTCTGAACACTGAAGAGTGAACGCTGAACATTTTTATATCCTCAGTACTTCACGCAGTAAAGTTCTGCATCGAGTATTTCGAAACGGATACGCACGGGTTTGTACCGATACTCAGCGGTGTTGCTGCCTTGCCATGTCAATACTGCATCCGTGTTGTCGCCGCTGATCTGGTCGAAGTCCATCAGGTGATGGCCCGCTAATTTATTGCCGAAGATGTCGCACAATTCGGCGCGCAGCCAGCCGCGGATCGTTGCGTCAACTTTGATTTCGTCCTGCGACAGGAAGATGGGCTCGGTCATGAACTCGCCGACGACTTCATCGGCGGCGACGGCCAGCAGGCGGTTCTTGGGAACCCGCACGGCGCAGGCGGATTGCTTCCAGTCGGCTTCATTGACGACATCATGTGACGTGCACACGCCGGTGTAATAAATCAACCAGCTGTCACCGTCATCAATCAGCGCGTCACCAGACGGATAGATGCCGCCGGCGTCCTCCGGGTGCGCGCCCTCGAACCAGTGGCCGCGCAACGGGCGTGACCAGTTGGTGCCATCGCGGCTGAACGCCTGCTCGACGTAACAGGTCTGCTGACCAGCCTCCGTACGGAAGTGGAGCAGCAGCCCGATGCGCCAGCCCGCGTAGTCGCAAACCGGCATGCCGTAAAACTGCTGGTCCCATGGATCCTTTTCATCGGGCACGATGATCAACTCCGGCAGCCCCCAGTGAATGCCGTCATCACTGCGGCGGCGTGCCATCACCCGCAGGAAGGCCGGACAGTTATACGGCACATTGACGACCCGTCCCGATTCCGGCCGGTTTTCGACGAGGTACTGATGAATGATCTCGAAGCCGCGATCCGGGCGGTAATAGACGGTCGATGCATCGTTGCTCTGCAGGCGATTGACGCGGAGCGTCATATCGCGCTCGTACTCCTCGGGATCGCGCTTGAGTTTTTTGGCGACATCGCAGAGCAACGGGCCGCACTCGGGGAGCGGCGGATGATAGAGCAGCCCGCGGCCGTCATTGATCACTTTGAAATGGAGACCGTCCTCACTGTCGGCGGCCAGAAGCGCCCACAGGCGTGTATCCCGTTCGCAGCCCCAGAAGTAATACCGCCAGTGGTTTTCCGAGATCCGCACCTGGCTGCAGCCCACGACGATGTCAAGGTCCAGCCCTTCGATGTGCAGGAGATTGGTGTCTTTGCCATCGAGCTTCACCTGGCCGAGATTCGGTTTTTCCCAATTCAGGAGATCCGTCGACGTCGCAACCAGTCCGCGTGGCATCGATTCTTTCGGATCCTCACAGCACAGTGAGCCGTAGCTCCAGTAGTACATGCGGTAGGTGCCGTCCTCCAGCGTGAAGATCTTGCTGCAGAACATGCTGGCGGCACTGTGATCCTGCCGCGTGTCGCCGACCACCCTTGGCCCGAGATGCTCGACCGGGCCGTACTTGAAACGGACGTTGCGGGATTTCGCGGGCAGGTCTTCGTCAAAGAAGAACAGGAGTTGAGGCTCTTGATTCGTCATGGGAAGTGTCTTCTCAGGTTGGAGAGTGGAGAGTAAGTGTAATTCACGCCAGCACGTCGGCCAGGTCGGGTCGGTTGAAATACGCCGTGGCGAGCCGGCCGTCGGGTCCATCGAGGTCAGTCATGTCAGGCCCGACCCAATGGGTTGCATAACCGCGCCGCCAACGGTCGGACCGATTCCGGTGTGAGGTGTGCAGCGCCAGGCCGTGATGGAACACGACGCCGCCCTTGCCGACGATGGCCAGTGATTCCTTTGACAGATCGACTTGATCCGCCGGCGGTGACAGATTGTGCGGAGCCCCCGGCACCGGGGTATGCGGCAGTAATCCGTCCCGGTGCGAGCCGTCGATGTAACGCAGACAGCCGTTCTCTTCATCGACATCGTCTAGAGCGATCCAAGCCGTGATCACACGATCATCCGGCGCCAGGCGAAAGTAGTAATTGTCCTGGTGGTACTGCTTCTCTGATCCGACCTGGGGAGGTTTCATCATTATCTGGTCAGCGAACAAGCGCGGCGGACAGCCGATCAGTGTTTCCAGCAGCGACTGGAGATTCGGATGGAGCACAAACGGCCGGAATTCGGGTTCGATGACGAATGGCAAATCCACCTTGCGCGGAGCGGTGATGGCGCCATCCGCCGAGGTGTCCGTCGAATACGAATCGCCAGGGTCGGCTTGCGTTTCGCTGACGTTCATGGCCAGTCCGGCGATCCGGTCGATTTCATCGGTGGGAAAGACATCCTCTACGATGACCCAGCCATCGCGCCAATACCGTGTGTACATGGATGGATCGAGTGTCATGGCGGATTCGGATTGACGGCGGAGTCATTGCCGACGTGACCATCGCCGTACAGCAGGTTGTACTTGCCATTGTGGTGATTAGCGATACGCCAACTGCCGTTGATGACCGGGTACATATAAGAGTAGGTTATGTCCCAGCGAATGTCACTGAACCGTCCGCCAGCGCCAAAACCGCGTTCGTTCATCCAGACGACAGTGGACTCTGCATTACTGGTCTCGCCGGTGCCCACCAGCAGTTTGCCGCCGAGTTTCGGCCAGAAATCATCATACGAAGGCGACGTAGGCGATGCCGGATTCGGTTCGCCATCCAAGCAGCCATAGCTGAAGACGCCTTGAATCTCCGAGTATGTTGATTGATGCCAGTTGCCGTTGTATCCGCTGCCGAATTTCGTGCCGTATTCATCTGCCGGGCAATAGAGGCTTGGCGGCACCACGAATTTGCCGTTTTGCTGGTAGCCGCTTTCCGCTGGGTTCGTGTACAGATCGAGTCCGGCCGTGGGCGTCAGGGTGTAGCCCCCCCCACCTATATAGGCGTTGCTGGCAAGCAGAAACGGCCAGTTGTATGTGATATCGGAGGACAAACGGTAAGGATTACTTGGCGGCAGATAGTTTTCGCTGTCATCCGCGTACGAGATGATCGGGATGAAAAGCTGCCTGTAGTTGCCAATGCACACCGTATTCAGCGCCCGTGCCTTGGCGCTGTTCAGAGCCGGCAGCAGCAGCGATGCGAGGATCGCGATAATTGCAATTACAACCAGCAATTCGATCAGGGTGAAAGTTGCACGGCTGTGTTGCGACTTCGTCGTGTCGCAGGTGATAATCATATTACTTCCAAAAAAGAGTAAAAGCAGAGTTAAACCACAAAGACAAATATAACACAAAGGCGGTGCTGTATCCATACGCACTTGCCTTCTCTGTTCCCAGCATTACCCTTTTCCCATGCAACTGTCAAACAGGCATTTTCAAGCCGAATTCTGCAACCAGCGCTCGAATTTGCTGGCCCTGCGCCTGCGCCGCGGCGCTGACACTGCGGACTGGAGCGATCGTCCCGGCTCGATCACCATTATCGATGATCGCAAGCGCCGCAGCTACAGCGATGTCGATCAGCCGATCCAGGCGAGCATCCGCAAGACGCGAACGAAAGTCACTGCGACCAAGCAGATCAAGGGGGCCGAGTTCGTCCTCAAAGAAACCTGGCGCCTTGCCGGCGACACCTTGCGCTGGGATCTGGAAATCACCCTGGCCCCGGGTGCCAAAGCCCGATCAATCCAGGTGCGACAGCTGCTGCCGATACCCGAGCCGGCATATGGCATCAACGTGTGGACTGCACGGGCCGACTTTCCCACCACGATCGAGCGTCTGGGCGGGCTCGATCTGCAGTACGGCGAAGTGTGTTACGGTACGCTGCTGCCGTCGCTGACCCTCTATCGCCGGGACCTGGGCGCCGGCCTGACCGTGACCAAGCCGTTCGCCTTTCGCACCTCCCGGCTGAGCTTCGAGTTCATGGACTATCGTGAGCCGGGGATCATCCTGAATACCTCGATGCTGGCGCTGCGCCCCGACCAGCCGGCGTGCACCAGTTTTGTTTTCCATGCCCATGAACCGTGCTGGCGCAGTGGCCTGGCGTGGCTGTACAAAAACAACCCGACCTATTTCGATCCGCCCAACCCAGCCGTTCGTGAATGCGAGGGCGGCTATACGATGGGACACCCGTTCATGACCGGCAGCGAGATCGATTCGATGCTGCCGCATCAGCTGCGCTGGTCGGAGCTGCACTGTCACTTCCCCTGGTACGGTGATTACCTGCCGGATGAAGACGAGTGGCGCTCCGTGGATAACTACGGGGCCTGCGTGGCGGTTGACCAGGTCGGCGGTGCGGTCGTTGATGCTGCCGCCGGTTCGCCGGCCGCCGGCAAGGATGGCTCGATCACGTACGATGTCCTGCACAAACACCTCGCGACCGTAAAGAAACGTGACGTCAAGAGTCTGTTTTACTGGCAGGCCGGAGGCGATGCATCGCCGTGCATCGTGAAAAAATTTCCCGACAGCCTGGCGGTCAATGAGCATGGGGAATCGTATCCAAGCTGCGATGATTCCGTTTTGATGAACGCCGATGCGTCCACATCCTTCGGCAAAGACATGAGCCGGCGAATTTCGCGCCTCTACCGGCGGCTGCCGGAAATCGACGGGATCTTCCTCGATCAGCTGTGTTACGACGCCATCGACTATGCCCATGACGACGGCATCACGATGGTCGACAACAAACCCGTATACCGATTGTGGCATTGTTTCGAGCAGCCGGTCCGCAAACTTGCCGCCGCAACGCATCGCCGCGGCAAGGTCCTGTACGCCAACGGCCCGTACAACATCGAGGTGCAGAAGGACATGGACGGGCTGATGGCCGAAGGGGCGTCGTGGATCGCCGATGTCGTCAAGTATCTGTGTATTTCGAAGCCGCTGATATTTCTGGCGTTCTATCATGACGACCCGGGTAAGGCGGAGGCGATGTTCCAATGCTGCCTGCTGAGCGGCGCCTCGTATTCATTGTATCCGAATCCGCCCGAGGCGATCCGGCAGATGATCGAGCGCTACCGGCCGCTGGTCGAGAAATTCTACGGGCGGCGTTGGCTGCTCGAACCCGATCCCCTGGAGCTGCCTCAGGGTATCGCCGGCAATATCTTTGTGGCCGAGAACGGCAATATTCTTGTGAGTATCGTCAGTACCGGCGAAAGTTGTCTGTCTGCTCAGGGGCAGGCCGCAGGATTGGAAATAGGCATCCGTTGCCAGGCCGCGGACCAGGTGAAGACCGCGGTCTGCAGCGGCCCTCTGTATCGCGGTGAGCGCAAGGTGCGCATGCGGCGGCAGGACGGCGAGCTGCGGTTGCGCGTGCCGCGACATGTGGCGGCCACCGTGATTGAATTAAGACTGGCTTGAAGCCCTCCTGTACAAAGTGCATGCGTTATCTATGAGAAGAATGGGAGGTCTGGGAAGTATGGCTGTATAGCGCTACCATACTTCCCAGACCTCCCATTCTTCCTATTTTTAGCAGGGCATATCCAATGGACACTGTTTTACTGCTGGGCAGTTTTTTCCCCGGCCAATCGCTGTGGAGTATCAAGCAAGGGTTCGAAGGCATCGGTTGCGAGGTGATCTATCAGCCGACGCGGGGGTGTATCCGCGCCAGCCTCGATGACGATACCGCCCTGGCGAACGAAGAGGCGGACGTCATCGCTGACCCGAGCGAGTGGCCGCTGCCGTACGCCGACGTCGAGGCCTTCAAGACGGCGTTGTTCAAGACGATCGAGGCGCGCCGGCCGAAGCTCCTGCTCTGGTGGTTCAGCAAAGACGATCAACCCCCCGGGCTGATCCGTGAGTTGCGCGAGAAATTTCCATGGTGCAAGACCGTAACGCACACCCAGGACGACCCGTGGGACCTGTTGGCAAGTCCTGAGTTCTCTGCCGATTTCGAATTTGCGGCAACCTGCTGCAAAGAAAGTGTGGCGGTGTACGCCGAGCGCGGCATCAAGGCGATCGTGCTGTACCCGCCCCCGGCTTTGGAGCTGCATCGCACGGCTAAACCTACGCCATTCGAAGACTGCGACTTTTCGGTCACCGTCTTGTCGTTGTATTCAAAGCAGGGCGGCGACGCGGCCGACTATCTGAAATCCGAGGACGAGGTCGAGCGCATCACCCACACGATCGCCTTCCCCGACCAGCGCGCCCTGCGCCAGGACGTCGTTCGTACGGTGAACGAGCTCGGGCGTGTTCACATCTACGGCGGCCTGGGATTCGGTGTTTTCGACGATATCCCGCGTGACTGTTACCGTGGTTTCCGGACGTATTTCGAATTGCCTGGACTGTATCAGGCTGCGAAGATCAGTATCAACCAGCACAATTCGCCATTGTCATATGGGTACCTGAATCAGCGTGACACGGCGATCACCGGCAGCGGCGGTTTCATGCTCACCGATTACGTCAACGGCATCGAGGAGGTTTTTGAAATTGGCAAGGAGATCGATACCTGGGAGACGCTCGATGAGCTGGCCGACAAGG
>CAJWLW010000096.1 GCA_913042885.1 uncultured Lentisphaeria bacterium
TTCGACGTGCCCCGCGAATATGCCTTTGCATTCCACAACTACCCGCCGCATTTACCAACCTTCCTGTATCAACTCCGGTCCCACAGCCTTCAACTCGTGGAGTTCACTGCCGTGGTGTACAAATTCAAATCATTTCTGCTATACGCGTTCTTGTTTCCAATAATCTGGCTGGCGACCGCATACAATATTCAACGCGGCGAAAAATATCTGAAGGAAACATCAGCTGCGAACGAACTGCAGCAAATACTGACCTCCGTGGATGGGTTGTGTGGCGAGTTCTGGTTTACCGTGGCATGCAAGCAGCAGAACGCGCCGGATTTGCAGACTAAGCTCCCGACATGGTCTCAGAAATGGGAAAGTGCAAAGACCGAATAATGCAGGTCGCATAATAGCCGCTCTTAAATACGACGTACAAGATTCTTTACTCGAGCACAACCGAAAATTACACGGGCGTCCTCAACGAATCGGGTACTTGTGCAAAATCACCCGCCAGCGGATATCCTGATCCGCCCGGGCCATCAACCAGGCCCGCGGCTCCGCGGTATGCGCAATCTCCCGAATTTCAGCAACGCTGCAGCGAAAAAGGATGGCTCGGGCCGGCGCCTCATCGACCAGTTCGCGCAGACGTGCCCGGGCGCGGGCGTACATGCTCAGGCTCTTCAGGTAACGGCCGCCAACGACGCCGAAACAGACAATCACGATCATCGCAAACAACGAAATCGGGAATTGATAAATCGGCACCATCCCCAGATACAGCCGGTTGATGATCTGCGCGCCGGCCAGGAGAAATGCCGACCCCAGGACAGCGTACGAATCCATAGGTGTGCGGAACAGCCCGCCGATCGCCCGGCGAAAACGGCTCGGTGACGTCTGGTACGCGAACATTTCTTCAAAGTCAACGGTGTTGAATCCCATGTGTGCGATATGACAAAGCTCATGCGCCAGCAGCTCGGTACGGCTGTAGATCAGCCAGCGCTCCCTTTTTTCGAACGCCTTGCGTACGATGAAGAGCGCGAAGCAATCGTCGGAAGAGTACAATGCACAACCTGCGAAAAGCAGGCCCATGCGCTTGTTGGTATAGAAGCCCGGCACCCAGTCGATTTCGAAATCGTATAGCTCACGCGTCACTTGCTGCGCACTGCGAAAGGCATCGCGGGGGATGGTGCTGGACTTTTCCAGTGAAATGTCGAAAACTTCGATTTCCCCGGCTGCGTCGATTTCCGACGTGAACTGCTGCATGTTGCGACGCAGAGTCTCCAGACGCTCGGCAAAAGCCGCCAACGTCTCGCCGGGCCCCATGAGCAACCCATGCCGGTCCAACTCAACGAGGACGTCGAGGTCGCCCTGGCGAATGAGCTCGAGTTTTGTATCGGTTATAAGCTTCACATGAAACCGTGCGACAAGCTCTGGCAACTGCTGCTGCCGTGTGTAACAGTTTGATAACGACACCGATAATATAGTTGCCGCGTGGATCAAACGTCCAATGCAAGGACTGAACCGGATGAATCAAGACATGAATCAGGACAATGACCAGCCGGTGATATCCGGCCGCTGGGCCTTCCTGACCTGGGCCATGGTGACGGAAGGCGCGCTGCTGGTAGTTGCCCTGATCGCCTGCCGACTGTTCGATCAGCCCGTGTCGGCCTCCTGGAGCTGGCTGGATCTGGCCCTCAGCATATTCGTCACGGGTGCGCTGCTGCTTCTGTTCGTGATCCTCCTGCGAGCAAGCGCAGCACCATTCCGTCGGATTCGAGAGATTCTGGAGCGGGTGCTCCTGCCACTCATACGCAACTGTCACTGGCTCGAGCTCGCGGCCGTATCGATCGCCGCCGGGGTCGGGGAGGAATGGCTGTTCCGCGGATTTCTCCAGGGCGAGCTCGCCAGCCGCTTCAGTGATGTCCCGGCGATCGTCCTGGCGTCAATCGCGTTTGGGTTCTGCCATTACATCACGCGCACGTACTTCATCCTGGCAACCGTACTCGGCGCTGTTTTCGGTTGGCTCTATTTCGCCACCAACAATCTCCTGATTGTCATCGTCATCCATGCGCTTTACGACTTCATCGCTCTGCTGATCCTGCAGCGGAAATACCGCAAGTAGTCGCTCTCAAATATGTGGAACTGAAACTGTCGCGTATGGTCGCCGTACTGGCCCCCCCTCCCACAATCGAGGGCCGAACACTTAATAAGCGATCTTCATCGTATACGTCAATTCCGTCGCGCCGTTCGCCGGCACCTCTACCGTGAACACGATCGCTGTCTTGCGATACGGCTCGAACGGATGACTTGGCTTGATGATGTCCCACTCACCCCACGGCCTTTCGATCACGTCGACCTCGATGTCTTCGTCGAGTGAACTTTCGAGAACCACTGTGATGTCCTGCTCCTGAGCTCGCGCCTGTGGTTTGTGACGAAACACGCTCTGTGTACGCTCTGCCGTCACGCCCGATGTGCCGGAGGCTGCAAGGTCGACCGAGTAACCAACCGGCAACTGCGGCATGCCCTGCGGCCCCGATATCCGGATAGCACCGCTGTCGCTCGTCTGATAGATCACACAGTCACCGGCCGGCAGCGTCATGCCCAGCCCGGCAGCACCGCGATCCCGATTGATGACTCGGATAAAAAGCGGGATGTCCACGGCCTTCACGCTGCCTGCGGCGCTGCTGCCGTCAAATATCGGCTGCATCGTGACCGGCACGTTCAGGGCCTGTACATAGGCGAACTGCCGTCGTTCACCGCGCTTCAGCGATTGCGGAGTCCGCAACGCCGGGATGTCGTACTCGATGGTGCCGTCGCCGTCATCGTCCGGGTCCTCGTCGAGAATGTGCCATGCGGCCTCCGTAAAATCGGCGGACGTGCGGTTCTTCAATTCGATCCAGCCGCTGATATCGGCAGTCGCCGCAGCGCGATCGAGATGCATCGCATACGTCGCCGACCACGACAAGCCGTCGGTCGCATAGGTCAGATCGAAATCCCGGCGCCCGGCAGCCTTCGTTTCGACCAGCCAGGTCAACGTTGGTTCGAGCTTGAGGCTGTCGTCCCATTGTATCACGTTCACCAGGTCGCCGTTGAAGATCCACAATTCGTCGGCCGCGCGCATCATGGATATGTGTCCGTCCGCCGTGCTCAGCAACGTGCCCTGTGCTGTAATATCCGCGGTCAACACGGAGGCGGGCTTGCCAATCGCCCGCTGCAGCAGCGCCGCAGGGTCGGCAAGATGGGACTCAAAAGCCTGGCTCAGAACCACGGTGTCCTTTCCCGTGTTCAGTACCAGACTCGAGGCTGCCAGGCCATTGCTGAGCCCGCTCCAGACGACCTCACTGCGGCCGGCGGCAACATCGAACGCACGCGAGTCATGGACGACTGCGGTGCCGTCGCCGGATACGGAAATTTCAGGTGCCGCGCCAGTGACGGACGCCATCAGGATCGTCGAGGCAGCGCACATTAGTGTGAGGGGTTTTCTCATAGCGGGTTCCTGGTGTTGTCTATTGCTTGCGTATGTTGAATCGATACGATCGCGGCTTCTCGCTGTTGCCGGCGGCGGCATAGCCGCGATTGACACCATCGACCGTCCGGTACACGTACCGCCCGCACCTGTCGGTGGCACGGGTACGCAAGACCACTATACCATCGGCGGCCAGCTCGAACGGTTCACGATAGTCCTGCCAGGCGCCGTCGTCGATCTGGAATTCGATCTTTTGCACCCCGAACCCGCCGGGCGCGTCCCTGGCATGTATGCTGACTTCCAGCGGAGAGGCGATACGCTTGCGGCCCAGCCTGCGACCTGTCAAACTAAGGCGCGATACCGGCGGTGTCGTGTCGAGCCGCCAGTTCGAGTCGAAAAACCCGGCTGCCAGAAAAGTGTCCGGCAAATAACGGAAGGGCTCCTGGACGGTTGATCCGGGCTTTCGGCTCTGGTCCCAGACGACATAATCCGGCCAGTAGAACGGTAGGCCCTCAAGATCTTTGCCAAGGTTCGACACACCGTCGTCGGGACTAATACCGCTCGACAGATAGCCGCGGGCGACCGCGACATATCGTTCCGGGACCAACGGATTTGCTGCGATGAAGAAGTAGCCGAGTTCACTGCCGCTGTACACCTGGTCCGCCACCTCGATGGCCGGCGTTCCGGCATCGCGCCGCAGCCGCAGCGGCAGGTGACCAGCCAGCTGATCGACGATCCAGTTGCTGGACGGGTCGCCGACGAGAATCCAATTGGCCTCGTACGGCAGGTTCGCCAGCGTAAACTGTGAGTCCGGCAATGGGGTCACTAATGGCTGCTTCCGGGCGACATGCTCGCCCTCGGCAAACGGATACGGCTGCATCCACCACGGGCGATCGGCGGTGACCTCGGCGTCGCGGTCTGACCAGTGCAGTGTCATCCAGGCGTTCCAGTCGGCCGCCAGACGCTGGGCCGCCACCCAGTCCGGGTTGCCTGTATCATGTCCTTTGCGGGCACCGTAGATGATGACGAAGCGGGAGCGGAAAGCCTCGGCGATCGGGCCCGACAACTGGTGTGTCTTGCCGGTCGGCGCGGCCGCCTCGATGCGGGACCAGCCGATCACGCGATGGCGCTCATCAAGCTGCGCCCGCAGCACCAATCCAGCTTCGGGGCGGACACGGAACGGTTCGTGATCGTCGATAAAAATACGTACGCACCGCGACATGTCGACAAGCTCATCGGTCAACGCCAGCCGAAACTGCAGAGCGTTACCGGTACGGACCCGCAGGTTGTTGCCGTTGTCGACCATGACGTCGATCCGGGCCCATCGGTTCTGATAGATCAGGCGATCGAGCGTCAGCCACCAGGTGTGATTGTAGCGCAACGTGTTGGTTGTGAGGGTCAGCGATTTCGGAGATTTCTGCCGCTGTTTGCCGAAAAAGAAGCGGTAGTTGTCGACGGCGTCATAGCTACGGCAATGGCGGCCGAGCCCCTCGTTGACCTGCACCCGCACATTGCCGATACGGCGCAGGCGCGCAACGAAAGCTTCGGCGTTGATCGATGGATTGACGCGATCGTAAAGATCGTAGGTCACGTAGACCGGGCTCCAAAGTGCATTGGCCGTCTGCCCCAGCGCGGAGGCCGTCTCCAGCAACGGCCGGCGAGCCGGGTCGACGTACTCCGGCATGCCGGGTGATTCATCGGTATCGTACCAGTGTGGATAAAACTCGAAGTAGCTGGTCCAGCCGGCGGCCGGCGCGGTCGCGGCGAAAACGTCCGGGTGCCGCGTTGCCAGGCGAAAACAACCGTGCCCGCCCATGGAACAGCCTTCGGCGTACAAGCGCTGCTGGTCGACGTTCAGCGCCGGATGTTCGAGCGTCGTGCGCGACAGATCTTCGAGTACCAGGAAAATGTCGTCCTCGCCGATGTAATCCCAGTTCTGACTGCCACGGCCGTCCGGCGCTACCAGCACCCAGCCCGTGCGGTCGGCCCAGGCTTTGCGCCGGCCATGTCCGAGCGGCCGTGTGCGCCCACCGAAACCGTGCAGGAAGAAGGCGGCGGGCGCCGCGGCCTCAGGGTTATACGACGTCGGCACGTACACATGATACGGCTGCATGCTGCCATCGATCGGTGACATGTACGTGCACGCGTAATCGCCGGGACGCACGGGTTCATAAGCGATTGTCGCCGCGCAGCCAAACAACCAGATCAGAATGAATCGCAGACCGGGCACTATCCTGTCTCCGGGACTTTGGATTTTTTGCGGACGCTGATCAGATAGCGTACCAGGAACCACAGGAACAAGGTGTACTCTATCGCCGCAATCCCATAGTAGACCTGATCCGATGCATTACGGTCAACCATGACCAGCGACAGGTAATACAATATCGTCACGAACATCAACGCCACCACGATGGGATGCCGGGTGACCAGCAGAAACGGCAGGAGCCACACCAGATACCAGGGATTGCCGACCGGTGAAATCAGAAAGAGGATGACCAGCGTCCACGCACACCAGCACCACAGGGAAGGCAAGTCCCTGACTTTGCGGACCCCGCAGAGAATGAACAGGCAAAGCCCACCGAAAAGGATCAGCTTGGCCATGCGGGCAGCGGCGCCGGGCGCCGCGCCGGCGGACTCGAGTACGGCGCGCCCGAGCGGGAACAGCGCTGCGTTCATCTCCCAGCCATCGGCAAACGTCTTGAAGCCGCTGAACGGGTCCGTCTCCGCACCGACATAGCAAAGCGCCGCACCGATGACACCGAGACAAACGCAGATGAATCCATTCCAGCCCGCCTGCCTGCGCTTGCCGGTTCGCCAAAGATAGGCAAGCAGCAGGGGCACCAGCAGGACCGGCGTGAGTTTCACGAAGGCCGCGAGCATGAGCATGAGCATCGCGATGTACCCACGCTGTCGGATCAGGGCAAGCACGAAAAGCGTCAACAGCAGCGTGCAGACAATGTCGATGTGGTGAGAGTTATTGATTTCTTTGAGCAGCAGCGGATTCCAGGCATAAATCAGAATCGTTGCCGGCGCCAGTTTCAGCGCATGCACAACACGCCACATGAGCCAGAGTACCAGCAGCTCGATAGCGAAGCACATGTATTTGAAGCCGCTGGGCAGCCAACCGAAAATCAGTGCCTCCGCGGCAAACACAACCTGCGCCGCCGGCGGATAGATCGTCTTGACCCACGGAAAGTTGATGTTCTCATACACGAACGTCGCGGCCGCGCGCTTATCGGAATCCGGCTCAATGTTTTCGATATCGATATATTCGGGCGCCGTCGCGAATGGGCTGAACCCGGCGAGCACCACGTGTCCGTCCCAGATGTAGCGGTAAAAATCGTCCTCGAGAATCGGATTCGAAAACAGCAGCAGCAGCCGCATGGCGATGGCGAAAACGAAAATTATCGAGACCGCCCTGCCCTGTAGCCGCCCCAGCCGCCACAACGCCACGAGATAAACAATCCAGGCGGCAGCGTAGACCGCCAGAAACCACGCGACCGGCCCCTGGTTATGGTCGGGCCCATACGGAAACCACCTGCTGATGATTGTGATCGCCCCAACGCATAACAACAGCAGTGCGCCTGTGACCATTATGTATGTGTTGCGGGGGTCGCTGTCGGGGCTGTCGGTCATGGCTGTATCGATTGTAATGGTGTCTGGGCTCTCTACTTTATTTCGTAGCCACCCATAATCTCTCTCAACGAGGCCGATTCATGAAATCTGTTACACGCTGTCTCCTGTTCCTGATCGCTGCGAACTTCGCAGTTGCCGCTGACAAAAACTACGCCGGTGACCCGATGGAAGGGCACATGACCCTGATGTCGCGCAAACTGATCCGCGGCGTGACCAATGTGGTCACCGGCATTGGCGAAGTGCCGCGCCAGATTACGCGAGCTACGATCGATGAAAAATCTGCGGCAACCTTTACACAAGGCACGGTGTCGGGGTTCGGCATGGCCATCGTGCGTACCGCCGTTGGTGTAATCGAGACGGCCACCTTTGTCATCCAGGCTCCGGGCAATTACGATCCCTTGCTGGACCCCTCATTCGTCTGGGAAGACCGCGATCAGCCCGTTGCCGGGGAGTAAGACAGTGGGCCGAGGCTTCCGACCGAAGGCATGCCGTTCACCAAACCGGTTCCACCTTCCCGTTACGTTGCTTTCGCCGCCACAACTGCCAGCGTAGCGCTCAGAGCGCAGGATACGTTCAGGGAGTTCACATGGCCATGCATGGGGATCTGCAGCACCTGATCGGCCTGGCGCAAAATAGCAAAGCGCACGCCCTTCCCTTCCGAACCGATGACCAGACAGGCAGGCGGCTGCGGCTGCCAGTCGTAGATCGACAAGTCGCCGGAGCCGTCGAGCACGTTGATCGAGACCCGCTCGCGCTTGAGCTTCTTCATGGCGGTGTTGAGGTTCGAATGATAGAGGTTCAGATGAAAGACCGCACCGGTCGAAACTTTCACCGCCGCCGGCGTAATGCCGCTGCTGTTGCCCTTGTGATAAATCACGTGCCGCACGCCTAATCCCTCGCAGACCCTC
Organism: uncultured Lentisphaeria bacterium; assembly: GCA_913042885.1. The sequence goes on from CAJWLW010000096.1 coordinate 7,987, forward strand.
AGGGCGGCACCGAAATTGTGCGGATCCTCGATACCGTCGAACATGACGATCAGGTCGGCATCGATCGGGCCGTCCGGCAGCGGCGTAGTGCCGAGCGCTTCGCACTCGGCACAGACGCCCTGGTGGTCGGGTGATTTCGTCAGGCTGCGCAGGTCCGGCAGACGCTTGACCGGGACAGCGTTTTGCTTGGCCAGTTGCTCGATCTTACTGACACCCGGGTTATTTTTGCGGGTGTCGATGTAGATGTGCTGCAGCGGAAATTCCGCGCGCAACGCCTCGATCACCGGATTGACACCATAGAAAATCATTAGAAGTGTGCTCAGTTACCTTTTATGCTCAACCAAACCCTTGCTCTCGATGCCTGGCATCAAGCTGCCGGTGCCAGGATGGTGCCGTTCGCCGGGTGGTCGATGCCCGTACAATACACGTCGATTCTCGCGGAACACCGTCATACCCGGACGATTGCGTCTATTTTCGACTGCAGCCACATGGGGCAATTCCGCTGCCGCGGCGCCGGGATCGCTGCCGAGCTCGACCGTCTCCTGCCGCGCCGCGCCACCGATCAGCGGCTCGGGACGTGCCGCTACAACTTCCTGCTGGCCGATGACGGGACGGTGATCGACGACATCATCGTCTACCGCGTCGCTGACGACGAGTTCTATATCGTCGTGAACGCCGGCACTATCGCCGGAGATGCCGCGCATATCGCAGCCGGGTTGTCGGGGGCCGCCACCTTTGTCAATGAATCTGCGGACACCGCAAAGTTCGACGTCCAAGGCCCCGCCAGTACCGAAGTGATGCGCGCGGCCGGCATCGAGGCGGTCGACGGCTTGCGCTATTTCAATTTCACGCATGTGGAAATCACCGGCGCCCCCTGCCTGCTGAGCCGTACCGGCTACACCGGTGAGCGTGGCTTCGAGATCTATGTGCCAACTGGCGCGGCGGCGGCCGTCTGGGAACTGCTCGCGGCAATCCCGCAGGTGCAGCCAGCCGGACTCGGCGCCCGCGACACGCTGCGGCTTGAAATGGGCTATCCGCTGTACGGACACGAACTGAACCGCGACAGTACACCACTCGATGCCGGGTTCGGCGGACTCATCGATCCGGACCACGAATTCGTCGGTCGCGAAGCGCTGCTGGAACGGTCGCGCAAATACCTCACCGCGGTCCGCTTCGGAAGTCGGCGCGCAGCGCGCGAAGGAAGCGAAGTGGCAGACGCCGGTGGCCAGGTCATCGGCACGGTGACCTCAGGCACCTTTTCCCCCTCGCTGGAATGTGCCATCGCCCTGGCTTATATCAGCGGCGGGCAACTGCCGCCGGGTACACCCGTCAGCGCCCGGACAGGGCGCGCCGAGATTGCCGGCGAAATCGTCGCGCTGCCGTTTTATGATGCCGGCACAGCCCGTGGCAAATGAAATTGCAGACTTTCCCCGCCGACTCTTGATTTTTCTGAAATTCACGTTAATTCGGTTGTGCGCAGTTTTCACTGCTCCGCGGCCGATACAGCATCCGTCACGCTGTCATACGGGTAGCGGAACGACAATGCAACGCGCAATAAATTTCTGCAATTAATCGAATAGGAGGAGCATATTGAAGAAGTACACCGAAGAACATGAATGGATCAACCTAGAAGAGGGCCTGGCAACGGTGGGCATCTCGGCGCATGCCGCCCATGAACTGGGGGACATCACATTCATCGAACTTCCGGAAGTCGACACGAATGTGAAGCAGGGTGACAGCATCGGCACGGTTGAATCGGTCAAGGCAGCCTCGGACATTTACAGCCCCGTCGGCGGCCGCATCTCCGCGGTCAACACGGACGTCGAGGACAGCCCGGAGATCGTCAACGGTTCACCGGAGGAAAAAGGCTGGTTGTGTAAACTCGACAACGTCAATGAAGACGAGATGCAAGCACTGATGACCGACGCCGAATACGAAGAATTCATCACCGGCAGTTGATCCACGGCGCCACTTATGCCGTACATAGCAAATACAGACGAAGACCGCCGGGAAATGCTCGCCGTTATCGGCGTGGATTCCATCGAGACCCTCTGGCAGCATGCCGGTGTCGACATGCCGGCACCTGACCTTTCGGCCATTCCCGAGGGCCGCTCTGAATACGAAGTGAACCGGTACCTCGCCGGACTCGCCGATCGCAATGCGCACCACCTCACCTGTTTTATCGGCAGCGGCTTTTACGATCATATCATCCCGGCAGCGGTGGCAGAAATCACCGGGCGCGGTGAATTCTACACTTCCTACACGCCGTATCAGCCGGAAGCCTCGCAGGGCACGCTGCAGGCGATATACGAGTATCAGTCCGTAATCTGCCGGCTCACCGGCATGGAAGTCGCCAACGCCTCGCTGTATGACGGCGGTACCGCACTGTTCGAGTCGATCATGATGGCGATGCGCCTCAACCACCGCCGCAAAGCCGTGCTGGCCGGGACGGTGTCGCCAATCTACCGTGAAATGATCCGCTGCTACAGCCAGAACCTGGACATCGAACTGGTCGTCATCGAACCGCCGGACGACGGCACCAGCAGCAATATCGATGCGTTGAAAGCCGCCCTCGACGACACGACCACCTGCCTGGTCGTGCAATACCCGAACGTCTTCGGCACACTTGAAGACTGGGAGGAACTGGTCGAGTACGCTCACCAACGCGGCATCGTAGCGGCATGTTCGGTGTATCCCACCGCCCTGTCCCTGGCACGGACACCCGGGGATATGGGCTTCGACATCCTCACCGGTGAGGGCCAGAGCCTTGGCATCGCTCTGTCATTCGGCGGCCCGTACCTGGGGTTCATGGCGACAACTAAAAAGTTCATGCGCAAAATGCCGGGACGCATCGTCGGTCGTACCGTCGACACCAAAGGCCGCGACGGATTCGTGTTGACACTACAGGCCCGCGAGCAGCATATCCGCCGCGAGAACGCGATGTCGAACATTTGCACAAACGAAGGCCTGTGTGCCCTCGCTGCTGTTGTCTATCTGTCCTGTATCGGCCGCAGCGGTTTCGAAGAGGTCGGGCGGCTATGCGCCGCCAAAGCCTGTTTCGCCCGCGAACAGTTGTTGGCGATCCCCGGTATCGAACCTGTCGACCAGGCCGGTTTTTTCAACGAGTTCGTTGTCCGCCTGCCGATCGACGCCGCCGAGCTGGTCGGCTTGATGATAGACAAGGGCTTTGCTGCAGGCTTTCCGCTCGGGCGGTACTATCCGAAACGCCGCAATGACCTGCTCGTAGCGGTTACCGAGAAACGTACACGTGAGGAAATTCGTGCCCTGGCAGTCGCCATGGAAGCAGCACTGACGCTGGGATGAGAAAGTATTTTCCAATGAAACCCGAAAACTCAAGACTGTCGACCGTGCCGCCAACCGCACAGCAAAGACGGAAAACTTCCCTCCAATGCACCTAATTTTCGATAAAAGCCGACCAGGCCGCACCGGCTCGACCTTGCCGAAGCTTGATGTGCCGCCGTGCGATGCTGTTCCAGACACGCTGCGCCGCAGCCGGTCGGCGCCGTTGCCCGAGGTTTCGGAGCTCGATGCGATTCGACACTTCGTCAATCTTAGCCGAAAGAATATTGCGATCGATACGTGTTTCTATCCGCTCGGTTCGTGCACTATGAAGTACAACCCGAAGTGCCACGAACGCATCGCTACGCTGCCTGGCTTCGCAGGTTTGCATCCGCTGCTGCCGCAGTTGCGTCGCGGCGGCGCCTTGACACAGGGCGCGCTGGCGGTGCTGTACGAGTTCGAAATGCTGCTGTGCGAAATGCTCGGATTCGCCAATTTTACCATGCAGCCGCTGGCTGGTGCCCACGGTGAGTTAACCGGGATTATGATGATCGCAGCGTACCACCAAAAACGCGGCCAGTCGCGCCAGGTCATGCTGATTCCCGACAACGCCCACGGCACCAATCCGTCGAGCTCCGCAATCGCGGGTTTTACGACGCAGGAGATAGCGACGGACGCCGACGGCAACGTCGACCTCGACCAGCTCCGGCTGCACCTCAACGACGACCTGGCCGGGATCATGCTCACCTGTCCGAACACTCTCGGGCTCTTCGACCCGAACACTGCGAAGGTCTGCAGACTCGTGCGCGAAGCCGGCGGGTTGGCATACTGCGACGGCGCTAACCTCAACGCCATCCTCGGCCGTGTCCGCCCAGGCGACATCGGTTTCGACGTCATGCACGTCAACCTGCACAAAACATTCACGACCCCACATGGCGGCGGCGGCCCCGGTTCCGGCGTCGTCGGCGTGAGCCCGCGCCTGGTGCCGTTCCTGCCGACATCGCGCGTGAACAAGCGGCAGGACGGCAGTTATTCACTGGAATATCGTTACCCGGACACGATCGGGTACGTAGCGCCATTTTACGGAAATTTCGGCATCATCCTGCGGGCCTATGCCTACACCCTCACGCTCGGCCGCAAGGGGTTGACGCGGGTTGCTGAAAATGCTGTGATCAACGCAAACTATGTGCGGGCACGGCTGGCACCGCATTTCAATGTCCCCTTCGACCGTGTCTGCATGCACGAGTGCGTGCTCTCGGCAACGCCGCAGGCGGCGCGCGGTGTGCGCGCCCTCGATATCGCAAAGGCCTTGCTCGACGAAGGCTTTCACCCGCCGACGATCTATTTCCCACTGATCGTACCCGAAGCCCTGATGATCGAACCGACCGAGACGGAGTCACGGCAGACCCTGGACGATTTTGTCGATGCGATTTTGCGAATCCTCGAGCGTATCGAGACCGATCCGGACTCGCTGCTGCAGGCACCGCACACCTTCCCGGTGACGCGCCTCGACGAGACTCGCGCTGCCCGCCAGCCGGACCTGGCATCACTGGAGTCGTCACCGTAGCACGTTTTTTTATGTAATGACCGTTCCAGTGACAGCGTTATTGCCACACCCCTTCAGCAGTCTCACGGATTTTGGAAGTCGAAAAATAAATCTGAATATCCGTCACACGGAGATTTTTCGTGTGACACGCAATGCCGTTCATGAGCGACAAGCCGTGAACCGGGCGGAATCACGCGCACACGCTATATTGAAACATCGACGAGCAACAACAATGACATATCCATAATAGGGAACCTGATGGCGGATCTGATATGGGAGATTGCCACACAAGACGATGATGTTCTTTCACAACTGATCGGGGACCACGGCCTTTCGCGCCCAGCCGCTATGGTGATGGCCAATCGCCGCACACCGCTGGACGAAGTCGAAAGTTTCCTGCGGCCACGCCTGAGCAACTTGACCGACCCCTATCTCCTGTCCGGCATGGAACGAGCCGCCGGTCGAATTTGGCAGGCCGTTCGCGACCGTGAACAGATCATCATCCATGGAGACTACGACGTCGACGGCGTAACCTCCAGTACTTTGCTGGCCTGGGTTCTGCGCAAGAGCGGCGCCGAGGTGCGTTGCTTCGTTCCGCACCGCAAGGAAGACGGCTATGGCCTGACGCCGCAATCCGTGGTCAAAGCTGCGGAGGGCAGCCCATGCCTGCTGATCACTGTCGACTGCGGGATCAACAGTTACGAGGCTACCGTCGCGGCCAATGAGCTCGGCATCGACGTGATCATCACCGATCATCACGAGCCGCGCGAGATCCTGCCGCCTGCCCACACAGTAATCAACCCAAAGCTCTGCGATAACCTCCAGGATCTGCACAACCTCGCCGGTGTCGGGGTCACCTTCAAACTGTGCCACGCTTTCCTGAAGTATGGCCTGGAAAGCAACATCGGAGGCATGGTCGTCGACCTCAAGGACGGGCTCGACCTGGTGGCGCTCGGCACAGTGGCGGACATTGTGCCGCTGCTCGGCGAAAATCGCTGTCTGGTGAAACACGGCATGCGCGTTCTGGCAGCGCAACAGCGCCCAGGCGTCCGGGCGCTGTGCGAGATAGCGAAACTGCCGCACCGCATCAAGCCTACCGACATCACCTATCGCCTGGCGCCGCGACTCAATGCCGCGGGGCGCATGGGCGATGCCGCGAACGCCGTGAAGCTGTTGCAGGCCGAGAGCATTGTCGAGGCCCACACGCTGGCGGGCATTCTGGATGAATGCAATCGCGACCGGCAGGTGCAGGAGCAGGAGACGCTGGCAGCAGCCGAGGCACAGATCACCGACCGCGGGCTGTTGAACAAGGCCACAATCGTCGTACACGGCCGCGACTGGCACCTCGGCGTCATCGGCATCGTCGCCTCGCGGCTGGTGCATAGTTACCATCGCCCGTGCGTCGTGCTGAGTATCAACAACGACGGGGAAGCCAATGGTTCAGGGCGAAGCATAGACGGGATCAATCTGGTCGAGGCACTCAACGATTGCCAGGAACACCTGAGCCGCTACGGCGGCCACCCGATGGCCAGCGGCGTGAGTTTGCCCGAAAAGAATCTGCCGCAATTCGATACTGTTTTCGAGGAAAGCATCCGCCGGCAGTACGCTGCCGGCCCCGACCGCTTCAAACGGCGTCTGAAACTCGAGGGTGACATACGCTTCGACCTGCTCGACGACCAGTTCTTCGCCGAACTCGATGATCTGCAGCCGTTCGG
>CAJWLW010000097.1 GCA_913042885.1 uncultured Lentisphaeria bacterium
TTTGGCCTGCTGCTCAATGATGGTACGCAGGTCGGCGAACAGCACGAAGTTGGAAGTTGGACGGTCGTCACTGGTCCACTCATCGCCTTGCACGATCGTGGCACCTCCGGTGACAACGAAAAAACCGCCCGGCCTGAAGTACTCGATGTGCCGTCCGACAAGATAATCGGCCGAATTGGTGCCTGGATCGACCCAGCGTAAAACGGCCGGGTTGCCGATCACCTGCATGCTGCCCTCGGGTGAAATCTGGAAGGATCGGTCGCCGTCCATGATGAAATTCTCGGCGGGCGTCAACTGCTTCGTTGTCAGCGGAACCACGGTGTTGTGTGCGTCATGGCGATAGCGGATAGTGATGCCTGCTTCGCCGCCGCCGTAGACAATGAGAAAGTCATCGGACGCTGCAATAATGCGATCGACACCACCGCTGACGATCACTTCCGGAATCGCAGTCTGCCAATCGACAAAGGTCATATACAGTTCACCCTCTCCTACTGACCACACGACATTGCCGGTCATCTCCGGCGCGTCGGGCTCCATCTGGCCGTCGAGACCAACGATTCCGACTTTCACCGAGATCGTGCCGCTGCCCCCCTCCTGCAAATCGAGAACCACGAATTTCTGCTTGCCGGTGACACCATATCGCGGCCGCTCCTCCCAAACGCCTGTGAGGTTGACAGCAAGATTCTCGACACGTTCGTCGAGGCTTTCGATCGACTGTTTCTGCCCGCTGCCACAGCCCGACAGCAGCAGCGTCAGTGCCGCCGCCGATGCAGCGGCATAGCAGCATATGTAACGATACGGCCGTGACGTCAATATTTGACTCATAAAATAGGTATGCGGTATGGTCCGGCGTGTTAAATGCCAATCCGGCTTTCCTAAAAGGTAGCACGAGCAACCCTCGCGTGCTATCGTTCTCCTTTGACTACAACATCTTTGGAGGCGAGTGTCTATGGCTGCGGCAAATATGAAAATCGGGTTCATTCCGGCTAATCGCGGTTTCTTCAGCAGCGAGCTCGCGGCTGCGATGCGATCAGAAACCATTGATGCCATGCGGCAACTGGCGCTCGATCCCGTGGTGCTCGAAGACGGCCAGTCAAATCTTGGCTGCGTCGAGACCCGGCAGGAAGCTGAGACCTGCGCCCGGTTGTTCCGCGAGCAGGAAGTCGAGGGCATCGTCATTGGTGCGGTCAATTTCGGCGACGAGCAGGCCGCGGCCCTGGCCGTAAAGCAAGCGGGGCTGAACGTGCCTGTATTGATCTTCGGCTGCCAGGAAGAGCATGCACTGACACCCGGCATGAGCCGTCGCGATGCCTTCTGCGGGCTGCTCAGTATCGGTGAGGCCCTGCGCCAGATCGGTATTACCTACAGTGTGGGTCAACGGCCGGTCTGCTTTCCGTCCGATCAGGCCTTCCGCGACGACCTCGACTGGTTTGTCCGCATCTGCCGGGTCGTCAACGGCATTCGCAAGGCGCGCTACGGCCAGATCGGTGCGCGGCCAGACGCCTTCTGGACCTGCCGCTTCGATGAAAAACGTCTGCAGCGGCTCGGTCCGACTACTGTCACGCTTGATCTCTCCGAAGTATTCGGTGGTGTCCGTGCCATCAGCGACGATGATGCCGAAGTCCGCGAGCTGATCGAATCGATCGCCAATTACGCCGATTCGTCGAAAATGGCAGAGGCAACCATGCTGCGCATGGCCAAGCTCGAGTTGTTCCTGCGCCGCTGGCAGGCGGAAAACGATCTCGACGCGTTCGCCGTGCAGTGCTGGACCAGTATCCAACGCCACTACGGTGTCTGCGCCTGCACCACGATGAGCCGTTTCACCGATACGCTCACCCCGGCAGCCTGCGAAGCGGATATCATCGGCACGCTCTCGATGCATGCGCTGCAATTGGCCAGCGGCAAACCCGCTGCCCTGGCAGACTGGAACAATCTGCACAACGACGACGACGACCTCGTCAATATCTGGCATTGCGGTGTGTTCCCGAAGAGCTTTGCCAAGGAGCAGCCGCGTCTGGCGTCGCACGACATCCTGTTGGCTGCCGGCGTCGCGCCCGCAAATCAGGTAGAGGGCGTCGTCGAGCTGCAGATGAAAGCGTCACCGGTCACTTTGAGCCGGATCACGCAGGACGTCGACGGCGGCTGGCAGGCGCTGATTGCTCAAGGCCAGATCGAGGACAATCCGGCCAGTACATCGGGTTCGTATGGATGGTGCCGCATCGAAGATCTGCAATGGCTGTATCGCAACGTCGTGCTGCAGCGCTTCCCTCACCACGTGGCGATCACCCCGGCGACTATCGGCAACGTGCTGTGGGAAGCCTTCGGCAATTACCTTGGCTTCGACGTTTTCCATACCCGCCAAGCGACACCCGGTCAGTATCAGACCGCTATGCCGTTCTAACCAGGAACCATAACATGGCAAACGAATTCGCAACCCAGCTTTGGCAAGCCCGCCTGCAGGGGACCCAGGTCGATGTGCATGCGGTCGAGCTGCCACAGACAGTCGACGAAGCCTACGATGTGCAGGCCGCAATCACCAAGCTGTCGAACGCAACGTCCATCGGCTACAAAGTCGGATTGACGACGGCGGCTGCCATGGCAGCGTTCGGAATGACGGATTCGATGTTCGGACCGATCTACGAGCAGTTCCTTTACGACAGTGGCGATGCCGCGCCCTGTACCCATCCGGTGTTGTTGGAGACGGAGGTGCTCGTGGCCCTGGGACAGGATCTGCCGCCACGACCGGAGCCTTATACCGCGGCGGAAGTCGCCGCCGCAACCTCGTGGATCGCGGCGGGGTTCGAGCTGGTCGCCTGCCGGTTGAGCGAGAAACTGCCGGAACTGCCGCACCTGGCGATCGCCGACAGTGGGTTCAACGACGGTCTCGTCATCGGTGACCGGACGGACGATTGGTCAGTTCTCGATCTATTCCGTACGCCTGTGAGCCTGACGATCAACGGTGCCGAGAAAGACCGCGGGCACACAGGAGCTTCCCTCTACGGCGAGCCGTTTGCCGTGGCAGCTTGGCTGGCGAATCACCCTGTGCTCGCCGCCACCGGCCTGAAAGCCGGTGCAATTGTGGCGACCGGAACCTGCACCGGGATGGTGCCCGTTGGTCCCGGCGATACCGCTCACGGCGTGATCGATGGTTTAGGGGAAGTGACAGTGAATTTCGTCGCTGCCTGACCGCTCCGCAAAAACGCCACGAGACCTCTGCGCCCGTATACTCAGCCTGTCCAAGACCGATAGAAGCCTCTTCAGTTTCTGCCTACTCTGCGTTCCCGAAGCACGGCCCGGTCAATCGCTCACCTCGATCAAAGAATTCACCGTATAGCCGTCGAGCTTGTCACGACCGTTGAGAAGTGACAGCTCAATGACAAACTCCAGCGCGATGATGCGGGCGCCTATCTTTTCGATCAAATCCGCTCCCGCCTTCGCGGTGCCGCCGGTCGCCAGCAAGTCATCGACAATCAGCACCCGTTCACCGACGGACACCGCGTCGATATGGATCTCCACCGCCGCCGATCCGTACTCGAGGTCGTACGATACCGAGTGTGTTTTCCACGGCAGCTTACCTTGCTTGCGCACCAGTGAAATCCCGCAGCCAAGCTTGTATGCCAAGGCCGAGCCGAAAATGAAGCCGCGTGCATCGATCACGACGATCGAGTCGATCTGCTGATTCTCGTAGCGCCCCCCGATAATGTCGATCACTTCCGCAAACAACGCACCGTCCTGCAGGATCGGTGAAATGTCCTTGAACATGATCCCCGGCTTCGGAAAGTCAGGAATGTCGCGTATCGCTGCTGTCAATGTCTCAAGACTCACGATTGCCTCCTCGCTTGTTTCCAGGGCGCATCGTCGTTCCGCCGACGATCAATTTGACATCCCTGATGCGGCCGGAGCTGAGACGCGTGACCGCGTCGATCATCTGCTGCCGTACCCCGAAACTCTGGATGTGATAGCGAAATGCGGCGTTGAAGACTTCCACATGCAGAACATCACCTTCGATCCGCCGCGGCACCGCCTGCTTCGCGGTCATTTCATCGACGATACTGTCCCATTGATCGACGATGGTGCGCATCAACACTTGCTCATCACCATCCATTTCAGCCTTGAGCGCGTCGATCAATCCGCCAATCCCACGTGCTGCGGGTTGTTTCGACTCCAGCTCGCGATCAGCGAGCTCCTCACCGTACCACTCCCGCAAGAGCCGTTCGCGCGACAGCGTTTTGGCGGGCCGCGACCGACCGAAATTGATGCGGCTGGTGCTGCGATATTTGAGATTGTCGTCGGAGTCAGGCATATTGCGTCACGTCACTTAATGCGTGTTAATTCGCGGTCCACGATGAAAACTAAGATCACCTCACGACTCGACGATGTCAATCGACGGATTGCGGCCCTGGCAACAACAGCCGGCCGCGACCCGGAAAACGTGCGCCTGATCGCGGTCAGCAAAACGATAGACTGCGATCGTATCCGCGAGGCCTACGATGCCGGGCAACGCCACTTCGGTGAGAACCGAATTCAAGAGTTGGTGGAAAAAGCCGCGGTGCTGCCGAGCGATATCGAGTGGCACGTTGTCGGCCATGTGCAACGCAACAAAGTGCGTCCCGCCGTGCAGCACAGTTACCTGATTCACTCGGTCGACTCCCTGCAAATGCTGCAGCGCATCGATAGTATAGCGGGCGAGCTGGGCAAGGTGCAGAACATCCTGCTGCAGGCGAACTTCATCGGCGAGGCAACAAAGTCCGGGCTTTCCGAGACAGCCCTCGAAGAACTCGCCGTGGCAGTGGGCGACTGTAGCAACGTCGCGTTCCTCGGCTTCATGACCATGGCGCCGTTCGGAGCGACTACGGAAACCCTTGCCGAAGTTTTCGGCGGGCTGCGTGACTTTCGCGACCGCCTGGCCGCAACCCACGACCTGCCGTTGAGCGAGTTGTCGATGGGAATGTCCGACGACTACCAACACGCTATCGCGCACGGCGCAACCCTCGTCCGGATCGGCACCGCTATCTTCGGGAAACGGTTATAGGATTTCAATCAACGTCCTGCCGCGGCACACCGAAGCTGTCGACAATCTGCGGTACCAGCGTGTCCCACGAAAAATCACGCGAGCGTTCGTAACCGCCGCCGGCAATACGCCTGCACAGCTTTGGATCGTCTAATAGCCGGGCCACTGCAGCCGCCAGACTATCAGGGTTGCCGGGTTCGAAAAAGATGATATTCTCGCCCTCCGTAGCAATCTCCCGGATCGCCTTCAACGGAGCCGCCACCACAACGGTGCCGCTGGCCCAGTACTCCATGAGCTTCAGGGTGATGATCATGTCGTTTGCTTCAGTCACCGGTCTTGGTATCACGCCGACACGGATCTTGCGCAGCTGCCCCGGCACTTCGGCATGAGCCACGTGACCGGTAAAGGTCAAAAAATCGTCAAGCCCTTCACGTCGGACGGCGCGTTTGACGCTGTCCAACACCCGCCCGTCACCGACAACGCGAAGATCAAAGTCGACGCCGTCACGCCGCAGCTTGGCAGCCATCGGCACCAACAACCCCACGCCATGCTGTTTGTCAACCAGGCCGACATGCCCGATCGTGCGATTGCTGCCCGATTCTTTCTCGGCCGAGAAACGCTCGAGCGTGACTCCGTCGTAAACAACATCGATCATCTGCTCAGCCACGCCCAGGCGACAGAGGTGCTGCTTCATCGTATCCGAGACAACAACCACTCTGGCCGACCGTTTGATGATCATTACTTCGAGCCGCACAAACAGCCAGCCGAGCATGCGGGTAAAAACGTTGGTCGCGGCGACGCGGTAATACTCGGCATGCAGATCGGTGATGTCGTACATCAACTGAGGTCGCGGGATAATCCCGGTGATGGCAACAAGCAGTCCGGCCAGCGCGTTGTGGATGACAAAGAGGTCGGCAGATTTGCGCAGGCGCAGAAAAGTGCTGAACAGCCGGAAGTTGAACTTGACGGCACTGAACACCGCAGACCGCAACTTCGAAGGTGCCGGGATCGAAATGACAGGGATGCCTTCGACCATGTCACTGTGTGACGGCGCAACGATCGTGACAACACGGCCGCGATCAGCAAGTTCCCGGGCAATCTTTACCGTGCGGATGCCCCCAGCCCCCACCAGCGGCGAGACAAGGTCATGACAGACCACGACAGCATCGGGAGGTTGTAGCATCGGCGACGGCGAGGTTTCAGATTTCCGTACGCAGGTTTCAGCGAACCGGAGATTGGCAATAATTGCTCGATCTTGCTATTACGGTTCGCGGAACACTGAAACCAGCAAAGAAAATCATGGAGTGGTGGTAGGGGGAGGATTCGAACCTCCGAAGGCTACGCCAGTAGATTTACAGTCTACCCCCTTTGACCGCTCGGGAACCCTACCAGGATTACATCAGACGCAAAAAAAAAATCGGGGCCTGTAATATAGCGCGAAACCGGATAGGTCAAACCAGACCAAGGCAAGTCCGCGCTTCAAGAAACGCTTCAGAGCCACCGACGGGTCTGCCACCCGGTTGCTCAGCATATCCGCTACAGACGCAGCCGACGCAAAAAAAACAGCGATTCGCCTTTGGACACCTGATCCTCGGCAAACCGTCGCTTCTTGCCCTCGCACTGTAACACGCCCCAGCTGCAGCACCGGTAGGTGGCGGTTTTTTCCACCGTGGCTGCGCATACTGCATTGAGCCCGATTTACTTGATACACGACCATACCGCGCTGCTGTCGTCCTTGCCCTCGAGCACAATGCTTTAATCCGGTCCACCCAAACTGTGCCGCAACGGTTGTATCTTGAACCCTGACCCAATTCATTAATTTGTTTTATATGGCAAGCCTGCAATTTGCGTCCGGTGCACATGGGGCTATCGTAGATGCATCTGTCACAACATCCGCATCGGTACTTGTTTATGCCGCATTCCCCAAACACAATCGAAGAACTGTCCGAATGTCTCGCCGGCCGCAATTCTGCCGGGAACGCCGTGGCACCAGCCAGCGGCGACACCCACCACTACATCGGCGCAACACTGGCCAGAGAAGCCGAGCCGCTTGACCTGAGTCAACTGGCGGGCGAGCGCTTCTATGAGCCTGCCGATATGGTCGCTTCCTTCAGCGCCGGCACGAAACTGTCCGACGTGCAGCTCGCCCTCGACGCCGAGAATCAGCGGCTCGACATCGATCCGGGCCACCCCGACAGTACACTCGGGGGCGCACTGGCCATCGACCACTTCGGGCCGCGCTGCCACGGCTGGGGAACGTTGCGCGATAAAATTCTTGGTCTGACCTATGTCCTGGCGGACGGAGGCATCGTCAAAGTCGGCGGGCGCGTCATGAAAAACGTCGCGGGATACGATCTGAACAAACTTATGATCGGTTCGCTGGGCACTCTTGCGGTCGTGGCAGAGGTGACCTTTCGTGCCAACCCGAAAAACGATACCGAGGGCGCCTGGCTGTTTGAGTTCGACGACCTGAACGCGGCTCTGGAGGCAGCATTGAAGGTTCAAGGCAGTCAGCTTGAACCCGTTGCCGTCGTCGTCTTCGATCAACAGGCAGCATCCACCATAATAGGTAGCGAGATGGTGAAGAGCGCACAACTATTTGTCGCGGCAGAAGGAGTTCCGCCATTTGTCGAGCACCACGCTGCCAGCCTCAGCGAGCTGGTCGGTACTGAGATGACGCGCAGTATCGACGGCACGGCGTTGGCCGCCATCTGGTCGGAATGGCACCACCGTCTGCATTGCCGCGATGAAGCACCGATCGTCGCCCGGTTCGGCACACGCGCCAGCAAGTGCAGTCATTTGAAAGACCTTCAGACATCCAACGGGCTGGTCCTCTACCCGGGCCGCGGCGTTGGCTTCCTCAATGTAGACGACATCGACAGCCTGCAGGAGTTGCGGCAGAAGTGTGAGTTTTTCGGTGGTTATGCAGTCGTCCATTGGTCGCGGGACCAGTTCGACGCCGAGACTGTGTGGGGCCGGCCACGCCCGGATTTCGCCGTGATGCAACGCCTCAAGCAAACTCACGACCCGAACGGCATTCTCAATCCCGGACGATTCTATGGCGGCATCTGAACAGCCTTTTCAGTTGAGCGAGGCGACCAACCGGGCCATACGCCAGTGCGTGCATTGCGGTTTATGCCTGCCCAGCTGCCCGACCTACCGCGAGCTCGGCACAGAAATGGATTCGCCACGCGGCCGCATCTATCTGGTCCGCGCGCTTGAGGAAAACCGTATCGATCCGGATGAGGACGCCGGCCCCGACCTCAATGCGATAAACCACCTCGACCTGTGCCTGGGCTGCCGCGCCTGCGAGACCGCCTGTCCCAGCGGCGTGGATTACGGTGAGGTTATCGAAGGCGCCCGTGCCGCTGCTTACGAGACACGGTTGAAACGCTGCAGCTTTGCGTCGCGCACGTTGGAAAAGTTTTTGCTGCGAAAAGTGTTGCCAAGTCGGCGCTTGCTCGGAGCCTTTATCGGGCTGCTCAATTTCTACAACAAATCGGGACTGCGCGAGCTTTTCGACGATCTCATCCCCAACAGTCTCAAGCCGCTGGCTGCAAAAGCACCGGAGCTTATGGGTAAGCCGTTTCATAAGAATTCCGAGGCAATTTACGAAGCGAAAGGCGAACGCCGCGGGCGTGTCTGTTTCTTCAGCGGTTGTGTAATGGACGGCATCATGGGCGACATCCATCGCGACACGATCAAGGTCCTGGTCACCCAGGGCATCGAGGTGGTGGTGCCGAAGACGCAGGTGTGTTGCGGCGCCCTGCACATCCATGAAGGCGACCGGGTAACGGCGATTGCGCTGGCGCAGAAGAACCTGCGGGTGTTGGACCAGGTCGATGGGGAGTTCGATGCTTTCGTCAACAACTCAGCCGGCTGCGGCGCACACATGCAGAAATGGGGACACCTGCTGGCCGACGACGAACAGTTTGCAGAGTTCGCAGCGGAGATCAGCGCCAAAACTATGGACGTCACCCGGTACCTGGTAGACAAAGGACTGCTGCCATTTCCAAATCCTTACTTCGCCGCCGCCGCCTATGATGCGCCCTGCCATCTATACCATGCTCAGAAAGAAACCAAAGCGCCGATGCAACTGCTGGGCAAGATCAAGAAATTCCGATTGGTCGAACTACCCAATTCGGATCAGTGCTGCGGCGCCGCCGGTTCGTATACGCTGACCCAGCCGGAGATGTCCGAGCGCATCTTCATGGGCAAACTCGAAGCGTTGCAGGAAAGCAAGGCCGACTTGGTGGTCACCGGCAATCCCGGCTGCATCCTGCAGTTCCGTCAGGGACTGGCCCGAGCGGGTCTCGACATTGAAGTCAAACATCCGATGCAGATCGCGGCCGCTGCGGCAGAGGTCTGACCATGTGAAAAATATCACTGCCGACGCGGAACGCGGCCAGTTGTACGATTCCCGGCACATTCCTATATTACGTTGTTAAACCTCCTGCCGGTCGGACGTAGTTCCGAATAGCAGGAAGACCCGAAACTGTGAAGAGCGGCACTGGACTTGCCGTTTAACCTATCACCGTTCAACGTGTCCAAACTCTCACCGGAGATAATCGCATGAACCACATGATACGCCTTTCCACATTGTGTCTGGCAGCGCTGCTGATTTCCGCTGCCGGTGTCTGGGGTGAAGACATCACCGGTTTTACAGCGCTCCAGGTTAAGGGCACCTGCAAAATCAAAACGCCGGATGCCGATGCCTACCGTGCCATCGAGACTGGCCTCGAGTATACTTTCGGTTCGACTGTCAAGACGATGCGCAAGTCCTATGTCGAGTTACAATTTTCCAACAACAACAGGTTCCGCCTGCTGGCACGTACGACCCTGACCATCGATCAGGGCACACGCGACCCTAAGCTCAAAATAGTGAAACTGGAATCTGGCCACATTGAACTGCAGCTCGACGACTTCCCCGCTGATCACTCGATCAAGGTCGAAACGCCAACAGCAGTCTGTGGTGCCATCGGTACCCGGTTCGTCATCGCCTTCGAAGACGACCAGGCCGATGCCGACGCGGCTATTGCCAAGAAGGGCGGCCGCGAGAACCGTTTCAGTTGCAGCGCTGGCGAAGTCTACGTCGCCAGCCGTTTTTCTATCGACAAGCAGGCCGTCGAAGGCGACACCCTCGACATCCCGGGCTTCGGCGCCGGCGCCGAAATTGTCGCGGTCATCCATGAGGGTAAAGAAAACTCCTACACCGACATCATTGTCAACCGCGGTAAGCTGACTTTTAACTACGGCGGCGACAACAAGAACTCGCTCGTGGTGGAAGGCAAGAAGGGCAAGCCTGCCCGCTTCGTCTGTGCTCTCGAGAAAGCTGCCAAGAAAGACGCCAAGATCAGCGTGCTGGCGCTCCAGGTGAAAGAAGGTGTCGTGGAGAATCGTAAGAAAAAGATTTTCGGCCGCTTCGAAATGACAACGATCACACCGGACAACGAGGCGGTCGTCGTCAAGAACTCGAGAGTCGGCAAACCCAAGGACGACGCCGATAACGTCGCCGGGAGCTATATCGACGCCGCCAGGAAAGAAGGCGAAATCCACAGCACACTCGTCGATCTGGAAAAAGAGCCGGTACCCGACGTCAACGCCATTGCCAAAGCGAGGATCGACCTCGACGCCGCCGCCAAGGAAGCGACGCGCCTCCGCAAGCTTCTGCACAAGCGCACCCGCAAGATGATGGACATCCAGCGCCGTGCCCAGAACCGCAACCGGCCGCGGCGCTGACCGTATTTGACATTGAGCGCGGCGGACCGCTGATGCCGCGAAGTTTCGCAAGCCCGTCACGACCAGAGTGTGACGGGTTTGCTATTTGACACCACCGCGCGCGATGTTCTCTTAAAGCAGTACCAACGCATCCCAAGGCCCAGCAAACGCGATACCGCACCAAAAGGTCAACATCAGATGGAACTCCACGGACAAAACCTCATCGGCAACGATGTCTCCGCCGATGGTCAGGACACTTTTCACGCCCGTAATCCGGCAACAGGCGACCCGCTCCACCCTGCCGTAACGGACGCAACCAACGCCGAGATCAACCGGGCCCTCGAAAAAGCGGAAGACGCGTTCCGCATCTATCGCCAGAAAACTCCGGATGAGATCGCCGCGTTCCTCGAGCGTATCGGTGACGAAATCGTTGCACTCGGTGACGCTCTGATCGAACGCGCCTGCTCCGAGACCGGCCTGCCGGCGGCCCGCATCACCGGCGAACGAGGCCGCACCGTCGGCCAGCTCAAGCTTTTCGCGGGCGTTCTTCACGACGGCAGCTGGGTCGAAGCTCGTATCGACACGGCCCTGCCCGACCGTGAACCGGTGCCGAAACCGGACCTTCGCTGCATGCTGATCCCGCGCGGACCGGTCGCCGTGTTCGGCGCCAGCAATTTCCCCCTCGCCTTTTCGGTTGCCGGCGGCGACACCGCCTCGGCACTGGCTGCCGGCTGCACCGTTGTGGTCAAGGCGCACCCGGCCCATCCCGGCACCTCCGAGTTGGTCGGTCGTGCCATCATCGAAGCCGCCAACGCCTGCGACATGCCGCCAGGCGTCTTCTCTATGGTCCAGGGCACCAGCAATCGCGTCGGTGAGCAGCTGGTCAAGCACACCTTCACGCAGGCCGTCGGTTTCACCGGTTCGCTGGGCGGGGGGCTGGCGCTGTTCCGCCTGGCCATGTCGCGGCCGGAGCCGATTCCAGTGTATGCCGAGATGGGCAGTGTAAATCCAGTATTCATCCTGCCGGGAGCCATGGCTGAGCGCGGTGAAGCAATCGCCGAAGGTCTCACCGGTTCGGTGACGCTTGGCGTCGGGCAGTTCTGCACCAACCCAGGGCTGGCCATCATCATCGATGACGACCAGGGCAACGCATTCATGGATAAGCTGCGAGCGTCGTTTCAGGCTGCGCCGACCGGCACCATGCTGCACGCCGGCATTCTTTCCGCCTACAACAAGGGCGTGGAGAAGCTGGCGACTATTGAAGGCGTCGAGTTGAGTACACTATCGGAAGCCGAGGCCGCCGCGATCAAAACGCAGGCCCGCCCGTGCCTGTTGACGACCAGCGGTCAGACTTTCATTGAGGAACCAGAGCTCGAAAACGAGGTCTTCGGGCCATCGACGCTCGTGGTGCAATGCGATTCGCCTGAGAACATGGAAGCGGTAGCCGACAATTTCGAGGGACACCTCACAGCCACTGTGCACGGCACCGAGGAAGAGCTCGAGACTTACAGAGGTCTGGTGCGGCTGCTCGAGCGCAAGGTCGGCCGATTGATCTTCAACGGTTTCCCTACCGGCGTCGATGTCTGTGCGTCCATGCATCACGGCGGTCCGTATCCCGCTACGCTGGACGGGCATTTCACCTCAGTCGGCACGGCGGCAATCCGCCGGTTTGCGCGGCCGCTGGCCTATCAGGGGTTCCCGCAATCCGCACTGCCGGCGGAACTGCGGGATGAAAATCCTCGCGGCATTTTCCGCCTGGTCAACAGCAAGTTCACCCAAGATCCGGTATAGGAGCGTTTGGTGTTCAGAGCGCACGACTCCTTATCGAGCGATCGCCGAGTACACATGGTCCCACCTGCACACTGAAGTCCGAACACCCCTTCCCCAATGATGAAGGTCAAGATCTGCGGCATCACAAACATCGATGACGCCCGCCACGCAGTCGGGTGCGGCGCCGATCTGCTCGGATTCGTCTTCTTTCCGAAGTCACCGCGGTATGTGACGCCGGAGGTGGCCGCAGCAATCATTGGCGAACTGCCGACGACCGTCGAGAAGGTCGGCGTGTTCGTCGACGAGACAAACGCGGCAATGGCTGATATCGCCCGGGCATGTGGCCTCACCCGGATTCAGATGCACGGTAACGAGTCGCCCGGGCAGGTGGCGGACATGCAGGAATTCGAAGTCTTCAAGGCTGTCGCTCTGCAGCAGACCGAGGACCTCGTGCAACTTGAGACCTACGCCGGCTGCACATTTCTTGTCGACACACCCGGGCCGGGTTACGGCGGCACCGGGAAAACCGGCGACTGGCAGCTCGCGAGCGCCGCCGCCGCCAGCCAGCGGATTTTTCTTGCAGGCGGCCTGACACCGGTGAATGTCGCCAACGCCATTTCGGCGGTGCAGCCGTACGGCGTTGATGTCTCATCCGGTGTCGAGCGCGCCGAGGGGCAAAAAGATCACGATCAGGTAGCCGCTTTCATTACAGCCGCGAAAGCACCAACGGAAGTGCACTGATGAAATTCTACCGGACATACTGGCATCTCGGTTGCGGGCTCGGCATTATCGTGCTGCTGAGCCTCTGCAGCATCACCGCACCAGGGCAGGACGAGAAGAAACCCGTGCTGCGCAACAAATTCGAATACCACGCGAACGGCAATCCGAAGCGCAAATATTCCGTGTACACGCGCCACAATCAGACGGTCATACACGGTTATGAAATCGCCTACTATCCGAACGGCAAGTCTATGAGCAAGGTGGGCTATAAGCATGGCGTCCGCCACGGCACCGGTGTTTTTCTGCATGAGAACGGCAAGAAGCGGGAGCAAGGAAAATTCGTCGATAACCACAAGCAGGGTCTCTGGACACAATGGCGCGAGGACGAGACGAAGTATCGCGAGATCATCTACGACAACGGCAATCGCCAGGGGCCGTACATCGAATGGCACCCGAACGGCAAAGTCGCGGAGCGCGGCAACTACATGGATGATGTCAAAGAAGGCGGCTTTACCGTGTACTTCGACAGCGGCGTCAAACGCCGTCAAAGCACATTCCGAAACGACCGGCGGACAGACAAGCTCACTGAGTGGCATCCGAATGGCAAAAAACGCTCGACGGTCATCTACGACAACGGCCTACGCCACGGGTCCGCGGTCTGGTGGAACGATGCAGGCGAAGTGGTGGCACGCAGCGAGTTTCACGACGACGAACCGGTCAGCGGCACGGTCATCGATATTGGCGAAGACGACGCCCACTGGTTCCTGCGCACCTACGATAGAAGACGGCCGGTGTCGCAGTTGCTCTACGAAAACGGCGCCCCGAAGAACGGCATCTACCGGCAGTGGTACTCCAGCAGCCGCAAGAAAAGCGAGGGGACGTACGAAGACGGCAAGAAACAAGGTGTCGAGATCCACTGGTACGAGTTCGGCCCGATCGGCGAGGACAAAGGTGGCATCCTCAGCCGCTGCACCTGGGTCAACAACAAGGTCCACGGCACCTATACCGAGTGGTTCAAGAACGGCCGGAAACGCTGGGAGATCACCTTGGAGAACGGCATCAAGCATGGACCGGAGCGAGCCTGGGACGGTTTGGGAAATCTCGTTGCCGAAGGCGAAAACCGCAACGACAAGCCGTGGTACGGCACCGTCCTGGTCACCGACGGAGACATTTCCCGTTATGGGCGTTTTGTCGATGGCGTTGAACAGCAGATCATCATTGAGCAAACGGAGTCACAATGACCTACACCGATTACCTGAACAAGCTTATCGCCGGCACCGACCTGAGCGC
>CAJWLW010000098.1 GCA_913042885.1 uncultured Lentisphaeria bacterium
GATAACCTCAAGCAGCAGCTTGGCTCTTACAGGGCTTGGTAAGGTACGCCAACTTTCTCTGCCGTTCTCCGTTTGGAAGGATTTGTGCCGTTGCCACCAACCGTCCAGCCATGCTCGACGTCGACGCAATGAATAGCTCGAAGTGCGCGTTGCGTCGGCGTCGAAATGCTTGGAGACACTCAGCACATTCGGGTGTCCTGCACGTACTCACAATTCGAACTTCGACGAACTCAGTCGAGTCGTGGATTATGAGTATCAGTTGGTTGAGGGGTTTCCGAATTACCGAAACAAGCCAGGCTTTTTTTGGAAAAACCAGGGCTACTATACCCCTCTGCTCCCGGCAAAAACAACTTCACAAACAAAACGTTAGGGCGCTCTACGGGAACCACGAAAGTCTGCTGGCTCGGAGACCTCCGGTTCGGCTGGCTGCGATTGCGTATTCCGTGTCGGTCACCTAAATGGACACCGATTTCTTGTGTTTGGCCGGTTTCCAGGCTTGCTAATCCGGCCCGGAATGCGGCGCCCGCTGCGAGGCGTACAGCGGCTCCGGCTGCATTCATTCCGAGTGGGTCAACGACCACAATTTCGCGCTTGGCGGTATCGAGATCATGAAGATGATCCGGACAATGGTCGAGACGCGCCAGCCAGCGCTGCCGTACGAATCGATGACAGAGCTTTTCGAAATCGTCGAAGCTGCCCGGCTGTCGCAGGCGCGTGGAAGTGAACCGGTGTATTTGAAGGAACTACGGGAATAAAATGAGTGTTGATTAGACAGCTAATTTCAGGCGTGGGGAATGCCTGGTTGCCAAGGCGCGTGTTGCTGGGCCACATCGTCGTTCCCGGACGGCGGCACACCGCCAACGTCAACTCAAGCGTCCGGCGGCTTCGATTGGCCAGACATCGACGACTTTGCCGGCCTCGTGCACGAACAGGTTGCGGTGGAGGTTGCAAGTCGTGCAGGCGTGACTGGAGATCAGGTGCAGCGGTTCGCCTATGCGCCAGGCATCCGGCGCGTTGCGCAGCAGCAGGTGCTCCTCCGACTTGAAAAAGGGTACCTCAATGTCGGGATATCCTGCGACCAGGGGCTCTCCGAACTCGCCGCCGGCGCCTTTGACACCAATGTCGACAACAGCTTCGCCCGGTCGCCGGCTGATGACGCGGACAAGTATCGTCATGGCGATCTCAAACTCGGGTACCATTTCGTGATAGCGCCAGTCCATGGTCGGGTAAGTTCCGGCCTGCAGTTCCGTGACACCGTCCATGACGCCGGAAACCATGTAGGTGGCGGACGAGCCCCCGCTGATCGTTGGTGACGGGATGCCGTCGGCCTCGATCAAGGTTTTCGTTTCGACGGCCTTGGTCATGCTCTCGTGGGTCAGTCGTGAGCGCTCGTCGAGATCGTTGATATAGATCAGGTGCCCTTCGAAGGCCTGCAATCCGCGGTAGTCCAGTCCCGGCGCTGCGGTGACCAGGCGCGCCAGATCGACTGCCGGGGGTCCCGGCGCGACGCCGCAACGCCCCATGCCGATGTCGACTTCGACCAAGACACCTATGGTGACGCCGTTGGCAGTCGCGGCGGCCGACAGTTCATCGACCTGGTCGACGTGATCGACGGCGACCGCGATGTTGCATTGTCTGGCGATCGCGACTAAGCGCGCGACTTTGGCTTTGCCGACGATCTGGTTCGCAATCAGCAGATCGTCGAAGCCGGCCGCTGCCATGACTTCGGCCTCGCTGACCTTGGCGCATGTGAAGCCGACACAATTGCCAGCCTGCAACTGCTTGCGTGCCAGAGTCGTGCATTTGTGGTTCTTGACATGGGGCCGCAGCCGGCAGGGGCGGTCGCTGAAGTATTCGGCCAGATACCGGATGTTCTTCTGTGACGCCGGCCAGTCCAGCAGGAGTGACGGGGTGTCGAGGTCTTCGATCGGTTGACCGATGAATTGTCGTGGATCGAGCATGAATTGTGATGGAGTTTTGGAGAGTTGCAGTACATTGCGGACCGATTGTGAAATACCCTATCCCGAAACCTGCAACCTGAAACCCGGAACACTGATAAAATGAGCGAACACTTTCTTGTCACCGGCGCCATGGGCTGCATCGGCGCCTGGACGATCAAGCAGTTGCTGGATGAAGGCGCTGCCGTTACGACGTTTGATCTGGTTGACAACCCGTATCGTCTGCGGCTGGTCATGGACGACACGGACATCGACAAGGTCAATTTCGTCCAGGGCGACATCACGGATTTCGAGCAGTTCGAGCGTGCGGTTGTTGACAACGGCATCACCCATATCATTCATCTGGCGGCGTTGCAGGTGCCGTTCTGCCGCGCTGATCCGGTGCTTGGAATGCGGGTGAACGTTGTCGGCACCACGGTGATCCTGGAGACGATCAAGCGCCATGCCCCACAGATTCAGGGGTTCGTCTATTGCAGTTCAGTGGCGGTGTACGGCACGGCAGACAAGTATCCGGCAGGGCCGCTGGCTCATGACGCGGCGCTGCTGCCGAATACGATTTACGGCGTCAGCAAAGTTGCCAATGAAGACACGGCCAGGATTTACTGGCAGGATTATCAGGTGCCCAGCATCGGCTTCCGCCCGTTTACGGTTTACGGGCCGGGGCGTGACCAGGGGATTTCCTCGACACCGACGAAAGCTGTGCTTGCCGCTATCGTCGGGCGCCCTTACGAGATCACGCTGTCGGGCGTCTGGACGTATCAGTATGCGCCGGACGTTGCGAACTGCCTGATCCTGGCCGCGCGGACCGAGCTCGCCGGGGCGCCGGTCTTCAACATGGGGGGGGCGGTTGCGGACATGCCGGAATTCGTTGCAGCCATCGAGGACGTGCTGCCTGAAGCCGCGGGCACGATCACGATTGCCGATGCGCCGATCCCGTTGCCGGGCGAGTTTGACGACAGCGAACTGAACCGGGCGATCCCCGGCGTACACTGGCGAACGCTGCCGGAGGGCGTGGCGGAGTCGGTGGCGCATTTCCGGCATCTGATCGATGCAGGGCGCATCGATATCGAACGGGCGATGGCGTAGCCGCCGATCGCGGGCTGGCGTTAGCCCTGTGCCTGCCGGGCAACAGCAGTCAATAAGCGGCTGGAAGTCGAGCTCTTATTCGTTGTCTTTTGCCGGCCGCCGTCATCGCAGCTGCTAACCCAGTTGGTGCCCCGGAACGGGGGTCTTTCACCGTTTGCGGGAGGGGTTGGTGTTGTAAATCTGGCCTTTGTAACCTTTTTTCGGTCCATTGTCCTTGATCTTGGTCAGTCGCCAGGTTTTGTCCTTCTTCGATTGTTTCCAGGTCTGTGCCATCTGCCAGATGATGGTATCGAAGCGATCGGTCCCCTTGTTTATGCGCAGGCGCGCTTCACAGCGCGCGATGCAGGTGGTCTTGTCGATCTTCCCGACTTTCTCGACAACGAACTCGAAGTTACGATGATTGGGTACGCCCCGCAGGGATTTGATAAATAGGTGTTTCCCGACTTCTTGGCCTTTTTTTGTGCGGCCAAACTTGGCACCGTCACTGGTTTCCCAGATGAAGCCCCTGGCCATTTTCTTCTTGACCGCGTCCCACTTGCCGTCGTGGATCATGATTCCGACTCGCTTGACTTCGAGCTTGACGACTTTCTTATGGTTTTTCAGTAATTCGCATCCGCCGAGCAGGATGATGACACCGATCAGTATTGCCATGAGTCGATAATTCATATTGACATCAGTGAGTCTGGAGGTTGCCCGATTCGTCCATCGAATGATGACCCATACTATACCATCGGCTCCATCCAGCCGCAATGCCGACACCACGCGCACAGCGGAGAATGGCATAGCAGCACCGTAGTGCTATATTCAGCATCTCCTCACTTTATCACTTGCTAGCTTTGGAGTAATCGATGAGATCGACCGCTCTTTTCGCCCTGATCATTTTTGTTTGCGGCTCATGCGGAGACCGCAAATCGGACCTTGTCGTGGAGCCACAACCCGAGCAGGCGGCCAGCCTCGATGGTCAAGGGACGGGCTGGCACAATTGGCGCGGCCCCGGGCAGATGGGGGCTTCCGCCGCGACCGGACTGGTCGACAGCTGGACGGTTGGCGGCGAGAATCATCGCTGGACTTACGACTTGCCCGGTCGCGGCACGCCGGTCATTGACCGGGGCCGGGTCTATGCCTGGGGTTACAGGGGCGAGGGCCAGGACCAGCAGGAGATCCTGGCCTGCCTCAATGCGACCACGGGTAAGAAGATCTGGGAGGTGAGCTTCACTGATTTCATCAGCGACATTATCTACAACCGCTATTCCATTGGCAGCCCGACCGTCGATCCGGATACCGGCAACATCTACCTGATGACCTCACCCGGCCTTTTCGTGGCGCTCGATACCGACGGCAATATCCTGTGGCAGCATTCGATGCTGGAGGAGTTCGGGCGGTTGACGTTTCCGAACGGGCGCACGGGCTCACCGGTGATCGACGGCGAGTTGGTGATTGTCCGCGGCATCACAGCCTTCTGGGGGAAACAGGGACCGGCACGCGACCGCTTCTATGCGTTCGACAAGACTTCCGGCAACCTGGTATGGGCTTCGGCGCCGGGCGTACGACCGACCGACAGTTCGTTCTCCACGCCGGTGTTCGCGGATCGAGCCGGCAAACGGGTGTTCTATGCGGGCACCGGTTGCGGCAACATTGTCTGTGTCGATGCGCGTACCGGCGCGCCGCTGTCACGTTTTCAACTGCTGCGCGGCGGCGTCAACTCTTCGGTTGTGCTGCATAAGGATCTGGTCATTGCGATTCACGGCAAGGAGAACCTGGACACTACCGAGATCGGCCGGATGGTCGCTGTGCGCATGGACAGGATGCCAGGGCCCGACGACAAGACCCCGCTGGTTTTCGGACCGGAAGCCGAAGTGTGGCGCAACAAGCTGGGCATCTTCACCAGCTCCCCGGTTCTGGCGAACAGCCGTGTTTACCAGACCACGCACACCGGTGAGCTGGCCTGTGTCAACGCCGATACAGGAGAGATCCTGTGGTCGAGAAAGCTGAGCAATTCACAGCTGCACGCCTCACCGCTGTACGCCGACGGCAAGCTGTACGTGCCGATGAAGGACGGAAACTTTTACATCCTGCGTCCGTCCGATACCGGGGCGGAGGAACTGGCAAAGGTCCAGCTCGAGGGCACCTGCCTTGGCGCGCCGGCCGTCTGGAGCGGCAGGATTTTCGTGCACACAACCGAGAAAATCTATTGCTTCGGCAAGGAACGTGACACATCCGGCGTGCCGCCGGCAAAGCCACAAACCGATGTTGCGGCGGGCAATCCAGTTCGCCTGCGGCCGATACCGGCCGAACTGATGCTGCGGCCCGGTGAGGAAGTAGCCATGCAGCTGCAGGCCCTGGATGCAGACGGGCGCGTGGTCGAACAAGATGTTGCCGCGACAGTATCGTGGGAGAAGTTCATTCCGCCCGCGGCCAAGGTGAAAGTCAAGCTCAACGCCACACCGAAGGACGGCAATATTATCCGTGCCGACGACATCAATGCGCCGTCGGCCGGCATGTTCAAGGTCACCGGCGGCGGACTGCAGGGAACGACGCGCGGCCGCATTCTGCCGGTACCTCCGTACAGCGAGGATTTTGAAGGCTACAAGTTGACGGTGCCGCACAAGCAGGAGACGGATGTCAACTTTGCTTATCCGCCGTTGCCGTGGATCGGTGCCCGGTTCAAGTGGGAGGTGCGCGAGCGCGACGGCAGCAAAGTGCTGGCAAAAACCCTGGACCGTCTGCTGTTCCAGCGGGCGATGACGTTCATCGGCCATCCCCACTCGACCAATTATACGATGACGGCAGATGTGATGACGGACGGTAATCGCCGTGTCATGTCGACGGTCGGCCTGGTGCACCAGCGCTACATCATCGCGCTCAAGGGCAACTGGCAGCAGCTCGAAGTCAGTTCGAACCATGACCGGCTCAAGGTCGCAGTGCCTTTCGAGTGGAAAGCCAATACCTGGTTCACGATGAAGACACGCGTCGATGTCGATGAAGGCGGCGCCGGCGTCATCCGCGCCAAGGCCTGGGCACGCGGCACCGAAGAGCCGGCTGACTGGACCATTGAAGTACCCCATGCGCGTGCCCACGATCAGGGATCGCCCGGACTCTTCGGCTTCTCGCCGCAGAGCCAGAAACGCGTGTATGTCGACAACATTTCCGTGACGCCTAACTGATCGGATTACACCTACCTTCCGGAGAACACACCGATGACTGGACGTATTTTGATTTTGCTGCTTTGCGTTGCCGCTTCCGTTGCCACCGCCGCCGACTGGCCGATGTGGGGGCGTGACGCCAGCCGCAACATGTCGGCGCCGGATATTTCGCTGCCCGACACGTTCAAGCCGGGGCCGATCAACTACAACACCGAAGAGATTGACCAGACGAAATCCGTCAATATCCGATGGATCTTCAAACTCGGATCCCAGAGTTACGGCAACCCGACGATCGCCGATGGCCGCGTATTCTTCGGCACGAACAACGAGTCGCCACGGGTGGCGACGCACAAGGGCGACCGGGGTGTTGTCATGTGCATCGATGAGAAGACCGGCGACTTCCTCTGGCAGTTGACCACGCCCAAGCTCGGTGCCGGTAAAGTGAGTGATTGGGAGTACCTGGGCATCTGCTCTTCGCCGGCGGTATTCGGCAACCGCGTGTACGTCGTGACCAATCGTTGTGAAGTTGTGTGCATGGATGTCGAAGGCCTGGCCAACGGCAATCAGGGTGTCCAGGACGAGGGTTCATACATGGCCGGGCCGGGTAAACCGGCGATGGCGGTCGGTGAACAGGATGCCGATATCATCTGGGCATTTGACATGCGCAGTGAGCTTGGTGTTTTTCCCCACAACATAGCCAGCAGCTCTGTGCTGGTTGCAGGAAATCGCCTGTACGTGACCACGTCCAATGGCCAGGACTGGTCGCATGTCAACATTCCCGCCCCGCAGGCGCCCTGCCTGATCGTGCTGGAGAGGGATACGGGTAAACTTATCGGCGAAGAGGCATCGGGTATCAGCAAGCGCCTGTTCCACTGCAACTGGTCGTCACCTGCGTACGGTTCGTTTGGCGACCGGCAGCTGGTGGTTTTCGGCGCCGGCGACGGGTTCTGCTACGGCTTCGATCCGCAACCGGTGAAGGAAGCCGGCTTCGATATCCTGCCGGAGGTCTGGCGCTTCGACTGCAACCCGGCGGCATACCGCACCGGCGAGGACGGCAAACTGGTCAAGTACGCCTCTGCCGGGAAAGGGCCGAGCGAAGTCATTGCCACGCCGGTGATCTACAATAAACGCGTATACATCGCCACCGGACAGGACCCGGAGCATGGCCAGGGGGTGGGCGCGCTGAGCTGTATCGACGCCACCGGTTCGGGTGATATTTCGAAGTCCGGGATTGTCTGGCAGTACACGGACTTGCACCGCTCGATCTCGACGGTGGCAATCGCTGATGGCCTGGTGTACGCCGCCGATTACACCGGGCGCCTGCATTGTCTTGACGCCGGCAGCGGCAAGGTCTATTGGGTGCATGACACTGCCAGCAACGTCTGGTCGTCGCCGCTGGTGGCCGATGGCAAAGTATTCATCGGCAACGAGGACGGCTACCTGACCGTGCTGGCGACCGGCAAGAAGAAAAAGAAGCTGGCGGAGATCGATTTTTACGCACCGCTGTACGCCAGTCCGGTTGCTGCCAACGATACGTTGTATATCGCGACTCAGAGCCACCTCTTCGCTGTGGGAAATTGAGATGAGAAAACTGGTATGCATCCTGGCGATTGCGCTGTTCGTTCTGCACCAGGACTGGTGGTTGTGGGCAAACGGCGATCTGGTTTTTGGCTTCATGCCGATCGGCTTGGCGTACCACACGCTGTTTTCGATTCTTGCCGGCGTCGTCTGGGCACTGGCTGTGAAGTTCGCCTGGCCCAGCGACATCGAAGCCTGGGCTGGCGCAACTGATGACACCGGCGATCATGTCGCCGTCGATGTCGCAGCACCGGCGGAGGGCAGTTCATGAGTGTCGTAGCACTCTACGTCATCATCGGGTACCTGGTTCTACTGCTTTTCATCGGTTTCGCGAGCCAGCATTTCTTTCGCGGTACCAGTGCCGATTATTTCGTTGCCAGCCGCAGTATCGGGCCGTTCATGCTGCTGATGAGCCTGTTTGGCACGACAATGACCGCCTTTGCGCTGGTCGGTTCGACCGGAAAAGCATACACCAGCGGCATTGGTGTGTATGGACTGATGGCATCGTGGTCGGGCCTGATCCATTCCGCCGTGTTCTTTTTCGTTGGCATCCGGTTGTGGGCGATTGGCAAGAAATATGGGTATGTGACCCAATGCCAGTTTTTTCGCGACCGCTTCCAATCGCCGACATTGGGTTTTCTGCTGTTTCCGGTTCTGGTGGCGCTGATCATTCCGTACCTGCTCATCGGCATCGTTGGCGCCGGCGCTGTTGTCCGCGGCCTGAGTGGCGGCATGTTCCCCGAGGCGTTTGCGGGTATCCCGCACCCGGTCAGGGAAGGCGTGATGCTGCACGCGGGCGCAATCCCGCCGTGGCTGACCGGGTTGGTTATCTGTGTTGTCGTCCTGACTTATGTCTTTTTTGGCGGTGTCCGCAGCACTGCCTGGGCCAACACGTTCCAGACTATCGTCTTCATGATCACCGGAGTGATCGCGTTCGTCCTGATTGCCAAGGCTCTTGGCGGCGCGTCCGCTGCCTCGCAGGCCGTAGCGGATACCTCCCCGAAATACCTGATCCGTGAAGGCATGATCGGCAAGTGGCAGTTTTTCACGTACCTGTTCGTGCCGCTGTCTGTTGGTATGTTTCCGCACCTGTTCCAGCACTGGTTGACGGCGCGCAGTGCGAAGACTTTCCGGCTCAGCGTGATCGCGCATCCGATCTGTATCATGATCGTCTGGGTGCCGTGCATTCTGATGGGCATCTGGGCGGTTGGCAATGGCATCGAGGCGCCGGGCGGCAACGCCAACGCCATCCTCGGCAAGATGGTCGGCCAGCTTCTGCACACACCCTGGCTGAGCGGTCTGCTGACTGCCGGTATTCTCGCGGCGATCATGTCGTCGCTGGACAGCCAGTTCATGTGCATGGGCTCGATGTTCACCAACGACATCGCCATGCGCCTCAAAGGTGATGCGGAATGGTCCGACCGCAGGAAGCTGATGACTGGCCGGTTGTTCGTCCTGGGCATCGTCGTCGTGACGTACCTGCTGTCGCTGGTCTGGAACAAGGGGATTTTCGATCTGGGTGTCTGGTGTTTCAGCGGTTTCGGCGGTCTTTTTCCGCTCGTCCTGGCGGCGATCTATTGGCGGCGGGCGACACGCGCCGGTGCCATCGCTGCAGTGATTGCGGCTACAGCGACATGGCTTGTTCTGTTCGCAAAGTCCGATTACGGCGGTGAGTATTTGCTGTTCGAAAATGCCTTTAGCGGCGCCCACGACGGCATCATGCCTGTTGCAGTCATCTTTGCAGTATGCGCCCTGACGATGTTTATCGTCTCGCTCTTCACCCGCCCGCCCGATGCCGACGCTGTCGATCGATTTTTCCCGAGCAAGCGAAGCTGATGGCTGACCAGACTGTCATACAGTCGGCCCGTGTCGCTCTCGACGCGCACATTCACAAGATGGTGGCGTGGCATTTTTCCCCAGACACCGGCACACCGTACTGGATCGATTGGGCTCGCGAGGCGGGTGTCGATCCGATTGCGCAGATTCAGACCCTTGACGATCTGATCGGCATGTTTCCCAACTTCGACGACAGTGTCCTGCGCGATCTGCCGCACGAACGTTTGATCCCGGCTGCTTACGGTGGCAAGCCGTTCTGCGTCTTTGAAACCGGCGGCACTACCGGCATGCCGAAGCAGCGGCTGAGCTGGGAGGATCACCTGCTCGATTACACCGAGTTCTCGACCACGCTGAGCGACGAGCACTTTCCAAAGAACAGCAACTGGCTGATGGTCGGGCCGAGCGGCCCGCGCCGGCTGCGGCTCGGCATCGAGCACCTCGCTAATATCCGCGGCGGCAGTTGTTACTTCGTCGATCTCGACCCGCGCTGGGTGAAGCGGTTGATCAGCACCGGCCAATCCGATCAGGCGCGGGCGTACAAGGCGCATGTTGTCGATCAGGCGGTTACGATTCTCAAGGCCCGCGATATCGAATGCCTGTTTACCACGCCGCTTTTGCTGGAAGCCATTGGAGAACGTGTATCGCCTGCCGATCGCGGTATCAAGGGGGTGTTTTGCGGCGGCACGACGATGACGCCGCAGATGGTTCGGTTTCTTGTCGAGGAAGTGCTGGAGCAGCGGGTACAGTTCGTGCCGACCTACGGCAACACGCTGATGGGGCTCGCCTGCAGCGTTCCGTTGCAACCTGAGGACAACTACAGCGTCACCTACTACGCGCCGCAGCCGCGCGCCGTCCTGCGTGTCGTCAAGCCGGATGACACCGCCCAGTCCGTCGATAGTGGCGAGTGGGGACGCGTCGAGTTGACGACGCTGACACGCGAGTTTTTCATGCCGCGCTTTCTCGAACGCGACGAAGCGATGCGTCGCGCCCCGTGTGACGCATTCCCCTGGGACGGTGTCGGCGAAGTGCGTCCCTTTGAGAGTGCCCGGAAAAAGATCGTCGAGGGTGTGTACTGATGGTCTCTATTTTTCGATTAAGTGCCATCCCATGACGTGGTGGTGTGATTGGAGTTCAAAGAGTTGTGGCGTTTTTGCGCAGCCGGAAAAATACAAACTGCCCTTTTTTTGCCGACCCGCCTGCCGGGGAGGCATTTCAGGGCTGTGCCGCCTCACCGTAGTTTCGCAAAGTACCAGGGATTCATGTCGATAGTGCGTTCAGCGCACGCGTCCGGGAGCAGTCCGTGCGACACATTCCAATACTCCGCCTCGGTGAAGTCTACGATAGCCTCGACCGCCAGGACGTTTGCGATCATCGCAACGAAACGGTCGTCGCTGTCACCAGTCAGGCTAATCCGGGCCTGATCCGGCGCGACCTGCAACGGGTCGAGACAGCGCGCCGGGCGTTGCAGGCAGTGCCCCACAACGACCTTCTCGATGTTTGCGGGCGCGCCGCCGACCTGTTCGAATCGGCCGACCTGCCGCTGGGCAACGAGTCCCAGTCGGTCGACGACTACATCGCCGTGCTGTCCGCCACCAGCGGCCTGCCACATTCGCTTTGTCGTGCCAATATGGGCAAGATCTGTGAGGTCCTGCGGCAGATGCCGGAAATCCTTGCCGGGCTCACCCGCGGTCTGCCGGCCGATATCTTCGACGCCGGGCTGGCAATGGTGCACGGCACGAACGTGTGCTACTATCCGGTCGCCGATGCCCTCGGTGTCGTGCTGCCGAGCAACTCGCCGGGAGTCAACTCCCTGTGGATTCCGGCTGTCGCCATGAAGATTCCGATCGTCATCAAACCGGGCAGTGAGGAGCCGTGGACGCCGTGGCGCATTATCCAGGCGCTGATCGCTGCCGGCTGCCCGGCCGAAGCTTTCTCCTATTACCCGACGTCACACGCCGGTGCCGACGACATCGTGCAGAACTGCGGCGCGGCCATCGTTTTCGGCGATCGCGCGGTTGCCGAACGTTATGCCCACCGTCCGCATGTCAATATTCACGGTCCGGGCCACAGCAAAGTGATCATTGATAATCGGGAACTTTCGAGCTATTGCGAATTCATCGATGTCCTGGTCGATTCGGTGTGTGCCAATGGCGGCCGCAGTTGCATCAATGCATCGACCATCGTCTGCCTGGGGCCGGCCGACGAGCTGGCGCAAGCCTTGGCGACGCGGCTGAGGGCGATCGCGCCGCGGCAGTTGGACGATCCGCAGGCGCAGCTTTCGGCCTTCGCCAATCCGCTGATGGCGGACTACATCGATGCCCAGATCGAGGATGGCCTGAAGGTGCCGGGCGCGGTGGAGTTGACTGCCGGCGAATCGCCGCGACGTTGCGAGCTGGACGGCAGCGTTTTCCTGCGACCGACAGTCGTGCGTTGTGACGACTTCACGCATCCCTTGAGCAACCGTGAATTCCTTTTCCCGTACGTTGCGGTCGTCGAATCGCGCCGCGAAAGTGTGCTGCAGGAAATCGGCCCGTCTCTGGCGGTTTCTGCGATCACGGAAGACCCGTCGCTGATCGAAGCGCTGGTCAACTGTGCGCAGATCGACCGGCTCAATATCGGGAGTATTCCTACGAACCGTGTCGAGTGGGATCAGCCGCACGAAGGCAATCTGTTCGAGTTTCTCTACCGCCGCCGTGCCATCCAGCGCGCCGGGTGAGCCGGCGGGATTCGCAGCATTTTATTCCGGCTCGGCGTCGGCCGATTCCGCGTCGCGGTTTTTGAAGCTTTCGACGACCCAACGCGACAGTTCCTCGTCCGGGTTGTCGATAACGGCGACAGCGATCACAAATTTTTTGGTGTCACTGGATTTGGCGATCAGCGGCAGGCCGTATTTGAAGTCGTGGAACTTCTCGAAGCAGATCGCCCGCATGGTCTTGTCGGTTTCGATGCTCAAGTC
The DNA here is from genome assembly GCA_913042885.1 of uncultured Lentisphaeria bacterium. The sequence continues at coordinate 12,558 of CAJWLW010000098.1, forward strand.
GACCAGCTTGTCGATGGCTGCCTCTTCGAATTCGAGTTCGAGGCCTACCTCGTCTTTGAATCTCGCGACGAATGCATCGACCTCATCGCGCAGGACCTTGCGCTGTGCGTCCTGGTTGCCGTGCAGCAGTTCGCGCAGCGATGTTGTCGGGTCGTCGATCGTCTCGGCGGAGATTTCGAAAAGCTGGATCGGGGTCGATGGCAGTTCGAATTTATAGTCGCGGAACAGGCGTTCGAGGATGGTCATCAACCCGCGGGCGCCGGTGTCCTCTTTGCTGGCGAGCTCGGCAATCCGCGTAATCGCCTCCGGCGCCATCGCGAAGTCGATGCCGTACCCGGTGAAATCACTGCGGTACTGGGACAGGATACTGCCTTCCGACCGCAACAGCACTGCTTCGAGATCGTCCGCCGACAACGGTTCGCAGACTTCGCGCACCGGTAGACGTCCGACAAACTCCGGTTCGAAGCCGTAGTCGATCAAGTCCTTCGAGTGTACCTCTTTGAGGTAGGCCGTATCGTCGAGTTCCTGCTGTGTGTGGCCAAATCCGATCTGGCCGCCCTGGACCCGCTTCTTGACCTGTTCCGCCAGGCCGTCGAAGGCGCCGCTGACGATGAACAGGATGTGGCGCGTGTTGATCGTTCGTTTCTTTTTGTTGCCGCCGTGCATCATCTCCATCATCGCTTCCATCTGTCCGGCGAGGTCGGTCTGGCTCTGGATGCTGACTTCGGTATCCTCCATGAGCTTGAGCAGGTTGATCTGCACGCCGCGACCGGAGACGTCACGGTTGCCGCCGGATTTTTTTGTCGCGATTTTGTCGATCTCGTCGACATAGACAATGCCGTATTGCGCCAGCTCCAGGTCATTGTCCGCGACGCGGATCAGGTCGCGGACAATGTCATCGACGTCATGACCGACGTAACCGGTCTCGGAGAATTTCGTGGCGTCCGCCTTGACGAACGGCACGCCGATCAGCTTGGCAATGCAACGCATGAGGTACGTCTTGCCGACACCGGTGGGCCCGAGCAGGAGGATGTTCTGCTTGGTGTACTCCTCCTCCTTGCGGTTTGGCTTTGCCAGGCATTCGCGCACGTGGTTGTAGTGGTCGCAGATCGCGACCGACAGCACTTTCTTGGCTTCCTGCTGTTTGATGACGAAGCGGTCGAGATAATCCCGGACCTCGCGCGGGCGCAGGTTGAACTCGCGGATACGCTGCAGGAACTCGTTGTCCTCGTCGAAGTCCGGTTCTTCCGGTTCACCCTGCGCCTCGGTCTGGCCGAATGTCGAGAAGATATTTCCGGCGTTGAGATTGCGAAACATCGACTGAATCTCCGAACGGAATTCGTCGCTTTTTTTGTCGCTGTCACTCATGATTGCCGCCTGTTGTGTTGAAAAAAAGCAGGTGGTCTGAACCTTGCCCGCTATATGCATCGGGTTCGATGCCTGAAACTCACAATAGTTGTCAATTCCGCGATACTCAAGGATTTTCAGAAGAGGTATTCGACATTGTGCGCCTGCAGTTCGTGCTCGACAATTTTCTGCACCGCAATGTTTACCTTCTGATTCATGATCAATTGCTCGACCTGTTTGCGGACGCCTTCGAGTTCGACCGGTCCTCCCCCTTTGACCTCGTGTATCTTGATCAGATGCAGGCCGATTT
>CAJWLW010000099.1 GCA_913042885.1 uncultured Lentisphaeria bacterium
CTCGATCAGTTCATCAAGGAAATGAACATCACCGAAGATGAGCCGCTCTTCGGTGTCGAACCCCGCGACGTGCCGTGCGTTCCCCTCGAGTCTGAACCGGGTGACGTGGTGTTTTTCAATCAGCACCTCTACCACAGTTCGTTCGGTGGAGCGACCGGGCGCCGAATGTTCACAATGAATTTTGCGGTGAATCCGACGACCGACGAGCAGGTCACGCTACTGCGCAAAAACTACGAAATCGGTGCCAAAAACCGGCGGGTGATGCAGCATACCATATCAGATCGGAAATACGACGAGGCGTTCCTCCACAGCGACCGGCCGCGTATTCAAGGCATGGTGGCAAAGCTCGTCGAACTGGGGCTCGAGTAAAATGGCTGGGAAAGCCTGAGGAGGTTTGGAATGGATAGAATCCGGATCGGTTTAATTCGGTGTGATACGCACGGCGCTTATTTTGGCGCGCTGATGGCAGAGCATGATCCGCTGCGGCTGAGGTCGCCGCTAGATGACCCCACGAAGAAGAGGTACACCTGGCAGCTCGGAGGTGCATATTTTTACTTTTATACCCATTACTGCCAGCAGACGCTTATGACCGTGCCGTTCGTCGGCGGTTTCGAAATCAGCCGGGTCTGGGACGAAGATCCCGATACCGCAGCCTGCCTGTCGGCGGTCTTCGACAGTAAGCCAAAGGTATGCGAAACCTTTGACGAGGTGTCCGACGACGTCGATTGCGTGTTTATCGCCGATTGCAAGGGCATCGGTTCGGACCACCGGGAACTGGCGGTGCCCGGGATCGAGAAAGGAGTGCCGACATACATCGACAAACCGCTGGCGTTCGATCTGCAGGATGCCCAGGCCATCGTCGACCTGGCGCGAAAGCATGACGTGCCGATTCTGTCACTATCCATCCTGCGCATGCTGCCGCAGGCGGCGCGTTTTGCGGAACGCTTTGCGGAGGTAGGCGACCTCGAGTTCGCCACTGTCAAGGGCGGCGGGGTGAAGATGTCCGGCCACATTCATGCCATCAGCCTGGTGCAGAATTTGTTTGGCGCCGGCGGCGTCGAGTCGGTTGGGGCAATGGGGCAGAATGAGCTGGGGCATGTGCATCTGGGGTACAAGGATGCCCCGGGATTGCCGCGCTGCGGGGTGATGATCAACTGCGACAGCGGCGCAACCTTTCATTCCTCATTTTACGCCAGCGCCTACGGACCGCTCGGCGCCATCCATTCGGGGAACCTCGGTGATTTTGAGTTTCCATGGGGTGCTGCCGCGATCATCGAAAAGGTCAAGGCGATGGTCGAAACACGAAAACCGCCGGTGCCATACGATGAAATCCTCGAGAACATTGCGGTCGCTACTGCCGGCAGGGAAGCACAGCGCACAGGCAAGATCGTTCACCTGAAAGACGTGGGATTTGACCCCTGATGCATCGACCATGTATCCGCAAAAAAAAGCAGGAATAGAAAATGAAAGGAATCAATTGCTTGTTGCCTATTTCGTGTACTTTTATTTCTCTCCCTTTTTCCGGTGGCTCGGCCAGGCTCACCGTCAGCGACTGGAAGACGGATGCCGAGCCGGGCGGTCCCGTCGGTCGGGAGTTGATGTTCAATTTCATCGAGGTCCAACCCTATTTGGCGGAGTAAATGGTTTCTACAATGAATAACTACCACATGAAGTACGCGCTGATGGTGATGTTGATCGCTTGCAGCACCGCGTGGCCGCAGGAGAGAAGAGCACTCATAAGGGTGTTGGCGATCCCTGAGCCCGGCGTGTTGTCGGTGGACGTAAACTTTGCCAGCCTTACGCCGCTGCCTAAACCCACGGTACCGTCCGAAATGCGGGTAAGTGTGATCGACGCGGCCGGCACTGAGGCGATCGGAAACGTGGTCAGAAAAATCAGGCCGAGCGACGGCAGGATTGCAATAAGAAAGGACGTGGCCGCTTTGCCGCCCGGTACCTACCAGGTGGTGACGACGCTCTTTGACCAGGATGGAAAACAGATTGGTAAAGACTATCGTCATCGCATCGACTGGCCCGGCCAACCCGAAGAATTCAGAGGGATCCGGATCCTGAACAACCTGGTATGGGAACTTCTGAGGATCGAACAGAAACCGGTCGACGGCACCGAGAGGTTTGTTTTCAAGAGTCCCAAAAGACGCTGGGTCTATGTCGCCGTAACCACTCGGAAAACAGGCGGAACGATGCGTATATCCGTCGACGATTACAAAGACATCATCACCTTTGAAAAAGACGAAAAGACGACAAAGGAAGCGATGCGCTTTATGCCGGCAGGCGATCATGAGCTGGTTGTCAGCAGCGACGGCCCCTGCCGGATTGAAAGCCTCGTAATTCGCTCGATACCGGAAATCCTCCTGCATGAATTCATGGGTCGGCCGTTTGGCGATTTGGGGATGCCGCTCGAGGGTTTCTACGCAAAACACGTGATGCCAAACGTAAATACATTCGTTGGCGCCCCGTCCTATATGGCGGAAGATCACGATTTCCATCGAATTTTCAAGACTTGGACGCAGGACGGCGGCAGATTGCTCCTTGCCTGTCCAGCGCGGGGAACTCCGGATCTCAACGAACCATCGTTTACCGTAGAGCAGGCGTACGAGTTCATGTCCTCAACGGCAGGCCTCACCAATCCCCTCGCTGACGGCATCATTATCGACGAGTTTACCGGGCACAATGACGCGTCCTACAGCAATTACGGAAAGGCGATACTGCAGCTCAAGGCAGAACCCAGGTTCAAGGATAAGCTTGTCTACGTTTACATGGCCACACTTCATTCGTTCGAACATGGCAGGGAACTCGTAAAAAGCGTCATGAATGCCGAAGGAACGCTCGCCTGGGAGCGGTATCTGCCGACGTCGTGGAATGTTCATCCGCCGAACGCGAGCGAGCGGGAAGCGCGCAACTTTCTGCGAACGGAATATGGTCTGGTGGACGGTGCGCTTTATTATCGCGACCGGTGTCCAGGCTCTATTGAACACCTTGCGGTCTGCTTCGGATTCTTCTCGAAGCCCGGCGGCCACCTGTCGAACTGGCCGCCGTCGGTGAACTACAAAGTTTACCTTGATATGCAGTTCAATATTGTCGCCAACGACCCGGTCTTTTGGGGTACCTACGGGCTGATGGGATATCACACCAGCTATAGCGACGAGGAGACCCTGCGCTGGATTTGCAGGCTGTTCAGACATTATGGCATGGAAGGCAACACCAAGCCGGCGACAGACGATCCGTACAGATCGCCGCATCTTGTCAACGGCGATTTTAATGACGGCGCTCAGGGTTGGCAGTTTGCCCCGGCCGCGGAGAACAGCATGCGCACGGGCAGCAAAGAAGGGCTCGGTAAGCTGCAGAAGAGATACGGAAGTAGTGCCGGGGGCGATAACGGATTGATCACGGAAAGAAGTGCCGACAGGCCGAATATCATCACCGGGGAGATCAGGGACCTCGAGCCAGGCAGATTGTACACCTTCCGGATGATGACTTGTGATTACCAGGACGTGTCCAAGAGAGAAAAATTCGCCGTTGACGTAACCTTGGAGAACGTCACCCTGGTTCCCGGGAAATCATTCACCACTATCACTCCCAACCCCGGTGATGTGAACGTAAAGACCTATAAGAACTGGATCAACTATCACTGGTATCTGTTCCGCGCGGAAGGCACGACTGCCCGCGTCACAATCACGGATTGGGCGAACGATCATGATCCCGGTGGTCCAATCGGGCAGGAACTGATATTTAACTTTATCCAGGTGCATCCGTATTATGCGCCGGAAGGAGATCAGCCGTGAAACTCGGACTCGCTTTCTCCCAGGATCTGATGACCCCGGACAACTTTCGTTTTGCCAAACAGGCCGGCTGCACGCACGTCTTCGCGGCGTTGCAGAAGTATTCGGTCCGGACATTCCCCCCGGCCACCCCGGACGGTGCCGAGCAGCGCATAGCCTTTTGCGAACCCGACGAGGCGGCGTGGACGTACGACGGACTGCGCGCGATGCGGGCGGCGATCAATGCTGAAGATCTCGAGTGCGAAGCTATCCAGGGCTTTGATGTGGCGCACTTCCATGATGTCATGCTGGACGGCCCGCGCAAAGCCGAGCAGATGGAAAAGCTCAAGAGAATCATTAGCGACATGGGGCGAGTCGGCATCCCGATAATGGGATACAGTTTCACCCTTGCCGGGGTCTGGGGACGGGGCTCGGCGGGGGCCGCAAGAGGCGGCGCGCCATCCCCCGGTTTCCATGATCCGCCGGAGACACCCATCCCCGACGGGATGGTCCATGGCCGGGTGTATGACACGGACCTTTACGACGAGGAAAACCCCACCGGGGCAGTCGGTCAGATCAGTTACGAGGAATTCTGGGGGCGCTTGCGCGAGTTCCTCGATGAAATGCTGCCGGTGGCCGAAGAAGCCGGGGTGAAAATGGCGCTGCACCCAGAGGATCCGCCGATGCCGACGCTGCGTGGGACGCCACGGTTGGTGCACGGGCCGGACCATTTCCAGCAACTGCTCGACTTGAATCCGAGCGAGAGCAACACGATGTTGTTCTGCGTCGGCACGCTGGCGGAGATGGCGGATGGGGATATTTACGAAATGGTGGACCGGTACAGCCGGACCGGCAGAATTGGCTTCGTTCATCTGCGTAACGTCCGCGGCCGGGTGCCGCACTACGATGAAGTCTTTATCGATGAAGGCGATGTCGACATGATCCGCGTTCTGCGCATTCTGAAACAGAACGGATTCGACGGCATCATCACCCCCGACCACACGCCGCAGATGAGTTGCGGGGGGTGGCACGCGGGCAAGGCGCATGCGCTGGGATGGATCAGGGCAGCGCTGATGGCGATTGAAGGGGAGGGGTGAACTACCCCAACACCCCAACACCCCAACACCCAACTACCCCAAAACCCAATCATGATCGAGATCACCTGTGGTACTCCCACAAGACAAGTCGAGGAGGCGGTGCTGTTCGCCTTCGACGACGTCAGCTTACCCTTCCGCCGCAACCTGAGCATGCACCTGATCCATGGCAAGTCGATGATTCACGGAGAGCCGGGCGCGGAGAAGACGCCGATCGTCCTGGCCAAAGGGCCGCCGGGTTCCCACGACGAAGGGCTGCAATACTACGGCACTACGATCCGCGTCGGCGACGAGTTCAGGATGTGGTACATGGGCCGATGGGGCAAGGATCCGGCTATGGCAAACAACGAAGGCTACGACGGACGACTCTGCTACGCCGTGAGCCGCGACGGCATCAACTGGGAAAAACCGTCCCTCGGCCTGGTGGAATATAATGAGTCGACGGACAACAATATCGTCGAGTTTCCCCCCGAGGTGGATTATTATGCCGGCGCTGTCCTCTACGAGCCCGACGATCCGGACCCGAACCGGCGGTTCAAGCTCAATTTCGAAGATCACAACCTCGACAACCACATGTGCGTGGCCTACAGCCCGGACGGCCTGCAATGGACGCCCAGCCCGAACAATCCGGTCGGACCCCGGTTCGAGCAGGCGGGGCTCATCCGCTGGAACGGCTGCTACTATGTCAACGGTCAGGGGCCGGGGCATCCCGGCAAGTCTCGCAAGCTGCTCACCTACGCCTCTTACGACTTCGAGCATTGGAGCGAGGCGAGCGTGCACAGCCTGAAGCGCAGCGATCTGATCGAAGGCCCCAGCACCGAGGACCGCACACGCACCGGCGAGGAGGTCCACCTGGGCGCGGCTCTCCACGATCGGGGCAATGTGATTCTTGGCATCTACGGCCAGTGGCACGGCCACCCATCGAGCGACCGGCGCTATGTGACCATGGACCTGGGACTGGTGATCAGTCACGATGCCATGCACTTTCAGGAACCGATTCCGAACTTCCGGTTCATCCCCGGCCGCGAGGAGCTGGACTCGACCATCGGCTTCGGTCCGGCGTTGATGCAGGGCCAGGGCATGGAGAATGTCGGCGACAAGACGCTCTACTGGTATTCTCTCTGGCGTTCTGATGGGCAGGTGCGGTTGGCCACCTGGGAGCGCGACCGATTCGGCTATGTCACGCCCCATGAGTCGCGCGAAGAGGCGCTGGTTATCACCTGTCCGCTGCAGCCGGCGGGCCCGGGCGCCAGGGTGTTTCTCAACATCTCGGGCCTCGGCGACTATGCCGCGGTGCGAGTCGAGGTGCTCGATCTCGAGTTCAGACCGGTGGACGGTTATGCCGGTGCCGACGCAGCGCTGGTACGCGAGTCGGGCATGCGTGTGCCGGTGCTTTGGCACGATGCCGAAACCTTGCCCGCTACCGGCCTCCCGCTGCGTCTGTCGGTCAGATTTGGCCCGGTCGGACCCGACTGCACCCGGCCGGAAGACATCAGACTCCATGCTCTCTATGTGCAGGAAGCGTGACCGATGGATATCGACAATAGGTGGATAGGTGGATGGGTAGTGCCAAACAGCCAATGAATTCCGGAAAACCCAACGACTGGCTCGGGTACGACATCGCCCCCGGCGAATTGACAACGCCGTTACGACCCGCGATGTGGGGCAATGGCCAACTCGAACTGATGGCCGAGCTTGGCCGACCTTGTGTCCACCAGGTGATCTGTTTCGGTTTCGGGGCAGACGGCCTGTGCTATGCCCCGTCACCCGGCGGATCGAAAGGAGGCAGTGTCGGTGCAGAGGAGCATCTGGTACCCGCGATTTACGATGCCGACACTGGCAAAAAGTATTTTCTGAGTGCGGGGGTGCCATTGGCGGAAGGACAGGCCACAGTCACGTTTCGACCGGACCGGCAGACCTGGCGCTACACGTTCGACGATATTGTTGTCGAAGTCTCACTCATACTGCCACGGGTGCAGCCGGGGTACCTGTTCAAGGTGCAGATCGAGCCTCAAGTGGCGGGGCAGTCGCGGAAATGGATAATTTGCCACGAGCTGCGCGGGTTCCACGGCAATTGGTTGCAGGCGACCGAGGCCGAGTATCAGCTTGCCGGCAGCAGGGCATGGTGCAAGAGCCCAAAGAACGGACATGGCGAAGCCATCGGGGCAACTGCCGATGCGCAGGTGGTGAATCTGGGCTTGGACGCGCAGCTCGCGAATGACATAATGGTGAAGAGTTTGGTGGAAGGGGCGGGGAATGGTCAGGCTACTCAAGTCTACCTGGCGCGAGCCTTCGGCAACACGCCACAAGAGGCGAAAGAGAATCTTGCGAAACTGCTCGATTCACCTGAGCAGTTGGAACGGGAGTCCGTAGATTGGTGGAACCAATACCTCAATGAAGTCCCGCACTTGGATACACCGGATGAATCATTCTCGAAGAACTTCCTCTGGTCGTGGGCGAACTTCCGGATGAACCGAATTGACCTCCCGCGGGGCAAGGTGCCGGCCGGCCTGTTTTATTCCAATAACGTGGATCTCAAAGTAAAGCCGATGATTTGTGGCGGCGGCGACCAGGGAGCAGGGGAAGCAATTCAGCTGCTGCACGATGCAAATCCGGCTCACGAACTCCTGCTGTTTTTGCTCCGTGAGACACGCAAACAAGGCATTCTCAGCCCCGGATTCTGGGGCGACGATGAATTGCCGGGCGGGAAAACACAGTTGCTCGGGTCTTTTTCCGGACTCGCCTACAAGTATGTACTGACGACCGGTGACCTGAAGTTGTTGCACGAGGATATCGGCGGTATCACGTTTCTGGAGCGGCTGGAGGGAGCGCTTGAAGCGCAATTGCCTTACCAAGATGAGGAAACCGGACTCTTCTGGACTGGCGACGACGTGACGGCTTGTTACGGCGCCGGTGGCTTGGGTGGCGGTGAGGGAATGAATAGCATTCGAGGCCAGGGCTCCGAGGTGTTTTTCTGCAACCACAGTTCGGCGATGTACGGTACGTTCCTTGTATTTGCCGACATCGAGGAACTGGTGGGAAACGACGAGAAAAGCTTGAGATACCGCCGGATGGCGGAGGACGTCCACAAGGCAATTCAAACGCATCTCTGGAATGAGGAGCTCGGGTTCTTCTGTGATCTGCGCCGGGACGGATCGTTCACCGACTACCAGGGCATAAGCGGCTTCTGGACGGGGCTGGTCGCCAATCAGTTCTACCGTCCCGGCGGCGCGGCGACACCGGAGCAGGCCGAGAAGCTGGCCGCCTGGTGCAGTCACCCGGATTTCGTCAGCGACTTCGGAATGGTTTCTTTAGCCCGCAGCAATCCATACTACGAGCCCGACAGCTATAAGGGGTTCGCTGGCGGGTTTGATATGCATTGGACGAATCAGGTGCCCGCCGGTCTCTACGCCCACGGATGTTACGAGGAGGCCGACCGCCAAATGTTTAAGCTCTTCCGCCGTTTGGGGGAAAACGCCGGGTTGGGTCCTCGCTACCGGGGCGAGTGTTACCACGCAGATACCGGCGAGATCCTTCCCTGGCGTTTTCCAAACTATCCCTGCATCCTGTCGGCGCTGACCTCAGTCATTGAAGGGGTCTTTGGTCTTCGCTGGACCAAAGATGCCTTGACCGTGTACGTCAACTCGCCGTGGCCGTGGGTGAAACTTTCGAATTTGAGAATCCGCAAGTCGCTGCTGGACCTGGAACTGACGGCGGATGGCACGTTGATCGCTATTGTTAATGGTACAGAGACGGCGAGAAGTGACGATGGGAAGTTTGTGCTTCCGTGGGAATTGTTTGACTGACTCGATGTCGACAGTTACGCACTGAGCTCCAACGGTGACCCGGGCGAAGCGCGATAAATTCAAACTTGAGTAACAAGGAGGATCCACCAGTGACACGGATAGGACGAATTGCTGTTTTCTTGATCGTTATCGGGGCTGTGGCTGCCGGCGCAGTCGCGGCTGCTGACCTGCCCAGAGTCATCCAAGCCGTGAGGATCAAGACGGCGCCCGACATCGATGGCAGACTGGATGATGCCTGCTGGAAAGAAGCCCGGGAGATTACCGGCTTTCAGCACTACCGCACACCTGATCTGGCGCTGTTGCAGACGTACGGCTATGTCTGCTACGACGATACGCACCTGTATGTCGGCATGAAGTGCTTGATCCCGAAGGGTACGAAGCCGGCCGGCGAGATGCTGCCCCACGATGATGGAGCCATCTTCGGTGCCAAGGACCTCGTTGAGATCATGCTGGATCCGGGGCGTACGCAAAGCGAATACTACCAGCTCGTGATCAACGCCTATGGGGCAACCTTCGACACTAGCAGGTCCGTTGGCGGAACCGGCTATGACGAAGCCTGGGATGGCGATTGGATAGGAAAGTCTCACATCGACGAAGGCTATTGGTCCGCCGAGCTGGCCGTGCCCTATCACAATCTCGGCATAACCCCGGAGGTCGGATCAACGTGGGGGATCAACCTGTGCCGGGAAGATGGAGACGGCGAGATTCTTTCCTCGATCGGTGTGGGCGGCGACTTCAACGTGGCCGAAAAATTCGCGGTTCTCGAGGGTCTTGATGCGGACTTTCGGAAATACTTCTTCGGGATCGATCCGAGCGTTGTGGTTTACGAACCCACGCCGGAAACGCCCGGGCCGGTGCTCAATATGCGGGTCACGAACATGACCGGCAAGCAGCGAAAGGTGAGAATTGACCTGCACCGTGCCGCGCAGAACGGGGAAATGACGGTGGAATCCAATGTCTTCACCTTCTCCAAAGAGCAATCGATTCTGCTCCCACTGGAGCCGCTCGAAATCGATCCGCTGGCAATGGTGAGAGCGGGTCTCAGCTCAACCCGGTTCGAGCCCAGGACAAAAAAGGTCGTGGTGACCGATCCTGAAACCGGCACAATCCTGGCGCTCACCGTTGTCAGAAAGCAGTTGACCTGGATTTACAAGGCGATGCGGCTGGCAGTGGACGACGCCTGGCCGGAGTTGGTCTCACCGGCAAAGGACGCCGATATTTCCATCGCAGTTCACATTGATCTTCCGGAACAGCATCGTGCAAAGGGCACGCTCGCGGTGACCCTCACATCCCGAAGCACTGGTGAAGTCGTGATAACGGAAGCGTTCCACGCACCGGCCAAGGCAACCGAGATGACGATCCGCAGCGGCCAGCTGCCGTGGGACGCTTACGATGTGCGGGCGGCGTTCGCGGATGACAATGGCCGCGAGATGGCTGTGTCGAAGGCCCTCGCCGTCGTGCTGCCCACCGGCAAACAGCGCATCCGTCGACTCAATAATGTGACCTGCGACCTGGGGAGTCCCAACCAGCCTGGGCCTGGTGATCAGTCTGAAATCGAGTTCATGAATCCCCGAGACGGCTGGTGCCTGTTCCGGATTTCCGGTGATGCGGGCGTCAAGCTCGATGCCGAGGAACAACCGCTGGCCGTATCGAAGGCGGGCGAGAAACCAGCGGAGATCATGCGACACCTCCCAGCGGGCCGGCATTCACTTCGCATTGACGGCGTTCCCGAAGCATTCGTTGTCCGTTCGATACCCGAACTGTTCAGTCATGAATTGCTCGGCGCTCCAATCGATCAACTGAACATGCCGGCCTATGATTTTATTGAACAATATGTCATTCCCCATCTCAACACATTCGCGATCGGCGGGGATCACGTGACGCATCCGCTCGTCCGGAAATGGCAGCCAAGCGGCCGGCGATTTTTCCCTGGCACGCTTCTCCCGCACTTCCGGGCCACGAAGCCGTTGACCGTCGAGGATTTGGTGAAGTTCATATCCGGCACGTCTGGATTCGTCAGCCCGCTTTGCAGCGGCATCATTGGCGACGAGTTTATGAACTCCGAGCCGGTTGACATCATCTATGCGGACGCTATGCGAAGAATCACCGCAGTCCCCGAGTTCAAGGACAAGCAGTTTTACGGGTATGCAAGCCATCTCTACGGCGGTCCGGAGGGCAGAGAACTGGTGCAGACCTTCGTTGACACAGGTTCGACAATCGCCTGGAAGCGCTACTTGATCACGCAGCCCGACGAGCCCGCGGCCCGGAAATTTCTCCACGAGGAACTCGTGCTGAAAGCACGCCAGTATCGCGAGCTCTGTCCGGGGTCGTTGGAGCAAATCACCGTCTGCTTCGGATACTTCTCGGCGCCCGCTAGAGCTATGATGCAAGCGCGGCCATGGGTGGACTACAAGAGTTACCTGGATATGCAGGTCAACATTGTCGCCAACGATCCAGCGTTTCTAGGGACCAAAGGGTTGATGTCATACCATTCCAGCTACGCCGACGAGGAAATCATCCGCTGGATGCCGCTACTCTTTCGCCATTATGGCATTGAAGGCAAGACCGAGCGATTCACCAATGCCCCCTACGAATCACCTCATTTGATGAACGGCGATTTCGTTGATGCAATGAACGGCTGGTCGGTGGAACCGGCGGAAAAGGACAGCATCCGGGCTGTCGTCCGTCTGGGCTTCGGCGCCCTTCAGGAACGCGTCGCCGGTACCGGTGACACCGCCCTCCTGATGGTCAGAAGTGCGGAACAACCGAACGTCGTGACCCAGGAAATAAAGAACCTGCAGCCAGGCAGCCTGTACGCCTTTCGCATGTTCTCGGGCGACTTCAAAGACATGTCCCGGGAGGAAAAGCATGCAGTCAACATCGGGCTGGACAACGTGACCATGATTCCCGATGGATCTTACACGCCGGTTCTCCGCTACCAATTTGGCGTGAGTCCGCTCTCAGAAAAAACCAACTTCTGGATGAACTATTATTCCCTTGTGTTTCGGGCAAAGGATACCACGGCGAAGCTGACTATTTCGGACTGGGCAAATGAGAAGGAGCCGGGCGGCCCGATCGGGCAGCAGCTCATGTTTAATTTTGTCCAGGTGCAGCCGTATTATCCGATGGACGAATAATGGACAAAGCAAACCGAACCAACGACGGCCTCTCTTACAGCATCGTCCCCAATGAACTGACAACACCGCTGCTGCCGGCGATGTGGGGCAACGGGCAACTCGAGCTTTTCGCCAACCTCGATCGCCCCTGTGTGAGTGAAGTGGTCTGTTTCGGTTTCGGCACGGACGCTCTTTGGTACGGGCCGGGACTGGACCCACGGGCCAGGGTTAGAGGCGGCGAGCAGCATCTGCTGCCGGCGGTGTACGACGCCGATACCGGCAGGAAATACTTGCTGTATGCAAGGGAATCATCGGGCGCACGGTCTTCGATCGTGACCTTCAAGCCGGACCGACAGATCTGGCGTTACGAGTTTGACGACCTGACCATTGATATCTCGCTGCTGCTTCCCCGCGTGCGCCCCGGGTACCTGCTCAAGCTCGAGCTGATCCCCGGCGACAATAATACGTCCCGTCGCTGGTTTGTTTACCATGAGCTGCGGGCATTCCAGGGGAATCTGATGCAAGCGACCGAGGCCGACTACGAGCTCGCGAGCGGCACGGTGTGGTGGAAAAGCCACAAAAGCGGACACCCGGAAGCCATCGGTTCGTCGTGCGACGCTGAGGCGATTAATCTTGGTCAGGATGGACCGTGGGCCACCAACATAATGGCACAGGTCGTTGTCGAGCGGGATGGTCAGGGGGAGCCGGACATTGTGTATTTCGCCAGAGCGTTCGGCGATACACTACAATGTGCCAGGGACGGGCTTGCTGAAATGCTGGCAACACCGGAAAAGCTGGAGGCCGAAACGGAAGCGTGGTGGAAGCAGTACCTCGACGAAGTGCCGTGCCTGGACGCGCCGGATGAAACATTCTGCGAAACCTTTCTCTGGTCCTGGGCCAACTTTCGGATGAACCGCATTGATGTCCCGATCGGCAAGTGCCCGGCGGGAATCTGCCCTTCCAACAATGTTTCCTTGAAGCTCGGCCCCGTTGCCAGCGGCGACAACCAATTGCAGGAAGCACTTCAATTGTGGCACGACCCGCTGCCGGCCCGCGACATGATGCTGTATTGGCTGCGTGAGACACGCAAATCCGGCCTTATCAGCCCGGGTCTTCGGCATGGCGTCGACAGCCCGGGCAATTATGTCAGCGATACGGCCTGGTTTTGCGGCCTTCTGCACAAATACCTGTTGGCCACTGGCGATCTGGCTTTGCTCGACGAGGATGTCGGCGGAAAGAGCGTCTTGCAGCGGTTGGAGGAATCTGTTGAAGCGCAACTGTCGTTTTGCGATAAGCAAACCGGGTTAATCCCACATGCGGCCGAGCACAGCCGGTTCGAAGGTGAGACGCCAACTGGTAAACCCAGCGGCCTGGGGGCGCTTTCAGAAGCGCAGACCCGTTTTCGCGGCGGCGCCGGCGCTTTTTACAGCGACACAAGTGCGACGGTATACGGCGGATTGCTTGCCCTCGCGGAGATCGAAGGGTTGGCGCAGAACAGCGAGCACAGTGACCGCTATCGTCAGTTTGCCGAGGTGCTGCACGCGGCGATTCAAAAACACCTTTGGAACGAGGACATTGGGTTCTTCTGTGACCTTCGGCCGGATGGTTCCTGCAGCGATTACGTGGGCAAGGATGGCTTCATAACGGGACTTTTTGCCAATCCTGTCCATCGTCCGGGTGGCGTTGCCACCAAAGCGCAGGCTGAAAAGCTGGCGGAATGGTGCAATCATCCCGACTTTGTCAGCGAGTTTGGGGTGCTCTCCCTGGCGCGCAGCAGTCCTTATTTCGACCCGATGAATTGGAAAGGGCGTAACAGCGGCTTCAACTTCTACCCGACCAATCAGCTCCCGGCCGGTCTTTACGCCCATGGCTGTTATGAAGAAGGCCACCGCCAATTGTTCAAGCAGTTCCGGCGACATGGAGAGAACGGCGGTTTGGGTCCCCGTTATCGCGGTGAATCCAATGACGGCGACACCGGCGAAATCCTGCCCTGGCGCTTCAACAACTACCCGAGCAACCTGCATGCGCTGACTTCGGTGATTGAAGGCGTTTTCGGCATCCGCCTGACCAACACCGCGTTGACGGTGCACGTCAACTCCCCGTGGCCGTGGGTGAAGCTCTCGAACCTGAGGATCCGGAATTCGCTGCTGGATCTGGAATTGACCGGGGATGGGAATCTGATCGCTACTATTAATAGTAGCGAGGCGGCGAGAAGTGCCGATGGGAAAATCGAACTTCCTTGGGAACTATTTGCCTGACCGCCAAAAGAGCAAATCATGACACCCGCCTTTGAACTGTCCGCGGTCTTCGTGCACGGCCAGGACGGATGCCACAAGTATCGCCTCCCCGCGCTTTGTTGCACCGTAGGAGGAACACTTCTC
>CAJWLW010000100.1 GCA_913042885.1 uncultured Lentisphaeria bacterium
TGTCGGTGACGTCGTAGAAGTGCGGCGCCGTGGCGTACGGACTGACCTTGTGATTGACGACCATGCCGTCCCATATGTAGCGATAGAAATCGTTCTCCAGCAGCGGACTGGAAAAACACATCAGCAGCCGTGCGGCGAGCGCGCAAGCTATGGCAATCCAGAACAGGCTGCGGGTGCGTCCGGCAGCACGCGACCGTGCGAAAATCAGGACGTAGCCGATCCAGGCGACCAGGTAGACCGCAACCATCGCGATCACCGGCCGCTGCTCATAAAACTTGCCGTAGATGAATAGCGGGCTCAGCACAGTCATCATGCCGACGCCGATAAGCAGCAGCAGGCTACCACCACAAACCATCATCCAAACGATCACAGGCGAGGTTGTTTCCGTGTCGTGACTGATGTCGCTGTCGTTCATGTGGATTGGCTTGCCTGTGGCAATGGTTGTCCGCGGTAGCTTATACGACGTTTACGGTACCGAATACATCTGACTTGTGAATGGAAAGAAACCATACTGTACCGTTCCCATGCACGGTCGGGAACGACCGCACCACAAATTTTCAGGCCGCCGCTCGTTTCTTGTCGCGCATGAAACGATATGTTACCGCATGTCTATCATCGACGACAAGACACTTCAGGAAAGCGGGCTGCTGCTGGTCGACAAGCCGACCGGGTGGACCAGCCACGACGTTGTCGGCTATCTGCGGCGGTTCAAGGTCGGGAAGGTCGGACATTGCGGCACACTCGACCCGGGTGCCACGGGGCTCCTGGTTATTGTGCTGGGCCGGGCCACGAAGCTGGCCGACAAGTTTTCCGGGCAGGACAAGTTCTACCAGGGGATCATGACGCTGGGCACTGTGACCACTACCCAGGATGCCGACGGCGAGGTCACGGCGACCGCCGACTGGTCGCAAATCACCGCCGATGCCGTGGCCGAGACTTGTGCCGCCTTTGTCGGCGATCAGATGCAGACCCCGCCCATGTATTCTGCGGTAAAAATCGATGGGCAAAGGCTCTATAAGCTGGCGCGGAAAGGCAAAGAGATCGATCGAATGCCACGGCCAATCACCATTCATTCATTCACTGTCGATGTCGTTGACCTGCCGGATGTGTCGATCTCCGTGGGTTGCTCCAAGGGTACGTATGTCCGCACCCTGTGTGCCGACGTTGGCGACCGACTGGGCTGCGGCGCCTATTTGAAATCTCTGCGCCGGACCGGCTGCGGCGAGCTTACCATCGCCGAGGCAACCGACATGGAGACGATCAAGACCTGGGATCGCGACACGTTGCTCCGCCACCATATCCCGCTCGAGACCGCGCTCAAGTATGTCTGACGCATCACGTCTACCATCCACTTTTCACCGCCCACTACCATGATTCGCACTTCATCCCTGCACGAACTTGTCGGCAGTGGCATCGACCAGGTCGCCGTTGCCTGCGGCGTATTCGACGGTTTGCACCGCGGGCATCACCGGATTCTCGACCGATTGCAACAGGAAGCAGCGGACACAGGAGCGGCGCCGGTCGTGGTGACCTTCGATCCGCATCCGCAGAATGTCATCGGCACCGGCGATCCCATACCGCTGCTGCTGTCGACCGACCACCGGTTGATGCTGCTGGCCCGGCAGGAGATAGCAGCGACGGTCGTCATACCGTTTACCGAGGCCTTTTCCAGAATCACGCCGGCGGCGTTCGTCACCGACGTGCTGTGCGGCAGCGGCATTCGAGTGGCAGCCGTTTGTGTCGGTTCACGCTGGCGTTTCGGCCATCGTGCGGCCGGCAACACCGATCTGCTGCAGCAACTCTGCAATGATCTGAATGTTCGAACCGTACCGGTCCCCGAGGTCAACGACGGCCATGGCACCGTCAGTAGCAGACGGGTTCGGGCCGCGGTTGTGGCCGGGGAACTGGCAGCCTGCGAATCGATGCTGGGGCGGCGGTTCTCCGTGTACGGCGCGGTACGACGAGGCAAAGGTCTTGGCGCCGCCAGCCTGACATATGCCACGGCCAACATCAAGCCCGGCAACGGGGTCCTGCCACCAGACGGCATTTACGCCGCGACGGCGCGCCTTTGCAACGACGAAGGCACCTGGACAGATCATCCCGGCATTCTGTATCAGGGCAGAGCCCCGACAGTTACCGATGCAAATCCAGGAGAGTGCGTCGTCGAGATGCACATTTTCGAGTTCGACGCCGACATCTACGGCCGCTCGCTCGAAATCGTTTACGGCGACTTCATCCGCGCCGACTGCCGCTTCGACAGCCTCGAAGCGCTGCGCGACCAGATCGAGCGCGACATTGCCGAGGTGCGCGCGCGGGACTGACGGGGCAATCTGATCTCCGACAAACCAGTGGTCTGCAGCCGACATTCCCATTCCCTGCTCTCAACATTCGACATTCGCAACAGTGGATGTTATTGTGCTGTCCATGTTGAACAGCTGACGCATGACGCGGCGTGCCGTCGCAGCCGGTGTCGACCATTTTACGCACAGGATGACGAGATGGAACCTCGGAAGAAACCCTCGAAAGAGATCAGTCGCCGTAAGTTCGTGAAGACCGCGGCAGCGGCAGCGGTCGGGACGACGGCGCTGGCGACGGGCTGCAAGCAAGACATCGGCGGTCCGAATATCATCAGCAACAAGACCTTCGAATGGCGCATGGTCCTGTTCTGGGGCAAAGGATCGAAAGTTCTGGGCGAAGGGGCGCAGAACCTGGCGACCTGGATCGAGACGATGTCGCAGGGGCGTCTGCATATCAAGGTTTATGGCGCCAACGAACGGGTTCCGGCCGGCGGTGTTTTCGAAGCGGTCGGCCAGGGCGACGCAGAGCTTGGTCATTGCGCTTCGTACTACTGGGCCGGGGACGTCAAAGCAGCGCAATTTTTTGCTGCGGTACCGTTTGGAATGAACGCCCAGCAGATGAACGCCTGGATTTACCACGGTGGCGGGCAGGCTTTGTGGGACGAAGTCTATGAACCATTCGGCGTGATGGGTATGCCGGCCGGCAATACCGGCGTGCAGATGGGCGGCTGGTTCAATCGCGAGATTAATGCCGTCGACGACTTCAAGGGGCTGAAAATGCGCATGCCCGGCATCGGCGGAGCGGTCCTGAACCGGGTCGGAGCCGAAGTTGTGAACAAGCCGCCGGGCGAGTTGTACAGCAGCCTGGAAACCGGACTGATCGACGCAACTGAATGGGTCGGCCCCTACCACGATTACCTCATGGGCTTCCACGAAGTTGCCAAATACTACTACTATCCTGGCTGGCACGAGCCGGGGACGGTGCTCGAACTGATCGTCAACCGCAAAGCGTTCGAGGCCCTGCCTGCCGACCTGCAGGAGATCATCCGGACAGCGGCATTCCGTGCAAACCTGTCCGTGCTGTCGGAGTTCGAGGCGAAAAACAACGATCACCTGAAAATTCTGGTCGATCAATACAAGGTCGACCTGCGCCGCTTTCCCGACGAGGTGCTCAAGCAGTTGAAGATCTACTCCCGCGAAACGATCGAGAACCTCTGCAGCGGCGACCCGCAGAGTCGCAAAGTGTACGATGCGTTCAGCGCCTTTCAAAAGACGGTCAATGCATGGGGCACCGTATCGGAGCGGGCCATGCACGAGCTCGACGGCATATGAGCAGCGGTCGCGTCTCCACAAGCACCGGCCAAGAGCCGCGGGAGGCAGGGCCGATATGCTTTTTTCCAACGCTTGCGCTGGTGCTGTTGTGCGCAAGCACCACTGGTGCTCATCCGCGTGAGGTTGATAAATGATTCGGGCTGAGCGCCTTTGATCGGCTAAGTCAATTCTACTCGTTCATACCTGGTGCCCCGTCAACATGCCTGTATACGATTTCGATACCATCGTCGATCGCCGCGACCGTGGCAGTTTCAAGTGGGAGAAGTACCGCGACCGTGACATCATCCCGATGTGGGTTGCAGACATGGATTTCCGCTCGCCGCCGCCGGTTATCGACGCCCTCAAACAGATCACCGAGCACGGCGTCTTCGGCTATGTCGTGCCACCCGTCGGTGCAGTCGACACCATCGTCGGCATGCTCGAGCGTGAATACCGCTGGACTGTCGAACCGCATTGGGTCGTGTGGTTGCCCGGCCTGGTGCCAGCCCTCAATCTCGCCTGCCGCGCATTCTGCGACCCGCAGCAAGCAGTGATGATAACGACGCCGATTTATCCGCCGTTCCTGCAGGCCCCGCCCTGCTCCGACCGCCCCTTGATCTCGGTGCCGCTGGCACTCGATAACGACAGCTGGCAGTTCGACTTCGAGGCGATGGCCGCAGCACTGACACCGGACACGCGCCTGTTCATGCTGTGCAACCCGTGCAATCCCGTCGGCCGCGTTTTCCGTCAGGACGAACTTGCGGCGCTTGGTCAATTCTGCATCGAACACGACCTGATCATATGTTCCGATGAGGTTCATTGCCAACTGCTGCTCGACGACGTCGAGCACCTGCCGACCGCAACGATTCTTCCCGAGCTCGCCGCCCGTACCGTGACGCTGCTCGCCCCCAGCAAAACCTACAATCTTCCGGGACTATGCTGCGCCTGCGCAATCATCTCCGACAACAAATTGCGCCAGCGGTTCAAAGCAAAGATGCGCGGCATCATGCCGGAGATGAACAGTTACGGCTATGCCGCCTGCCAGGCAGCGTATACGCACGGTGAACAATGGCGGCTGGAACTGATCGACTATCTGCGCGGCAACCGCGATCTACTGGAGAGTTATGTCGCAGACCAGTTGCCGAACATCCGCATGACTCATGTAGAAGCAACCTATCTCGCCTGGCTCAACGTCCGCGACAGCGGTATCGAGAACCCGATGAAATTCTTCGAAGACGCCGGCGTCGGCTTGTCAGACGGGCGTGAGTTCGGCAGCGAGGGTTTTATGCGCCTGAACTTCGGTTGTCCACGCGCAACACTGACCGAAGGCCTCGACCGTATGCGCGCGGCGTTATAGCCAGGTTAATCGAACATGTGTGGCCGTTTCACCTTGCACGACACGCCGGAAGAGATCATCGCCAGCCTCGACGGTCTACACGTCGACTGCACTGGTCTCGAACCTTTTGACCCCTGCTACAATGTCGCGCCAACTGCCTACACACCGACAGTTGCCGGCGGCGAGACACTCACGGCAGGCCTGCGGCGCTGGGGATTGGTTCCGCACTGGGCGAAAGATCCGTCGATCGGTAATCGCATGATCAACGCGCGCGGCGAGACCGTCGCGGAAAAACCCGCCTTCCGCAACCTGGTCGAAAAAAAGCGGTGCGTCGTTCCGGCCAGCGGCTATTACGAGTGGAAAAAACACGAGGCACCAGCCGGTGGCCGTGGCGGCAAAACTCCGTATTACATCCGATCGCCGCAACACCGCGTGTTGTGGTTCGCCGGCCTGCACGCCAAATGGTTTTCCGCCAACGACAAACGGCTCGATACGTACACGATCATTACGACACAGCCAGCCGCGGCAATCGCCGATATTCATGATCGCATGCCGGTGATTCTGTCAGGCCACGGCATCGAACAATGGTTGCGCACGGACCGCGGCAATCAAGCTGAGGCCCTGTCGCTATTGCGGCCGTATAACGGCGAGCTCGAGGCATACGCGGTTTCGCAATTGGTCAATTCTCCGCGCAACAACTCGCCGCTGTGCATCGAGCCAGCGGCGGCAGCCGACGACGCCGACGACCTGCTGCCGGACCTGTCGCTGTGATTCTGTAGATCCCCAACTGCCGCTGGTTGCCCCGTTTTGAATATCGCGCCATGAGACCTGTAGGCCACAGTCTCTTTCGATTATGAATATTGGTCGCGGTACAAATGAGTTATAGATCACGAATTACGGCACTTTTATCGACAAAACAGGCGTGAGCCACGGCGCGCGGGGCACAAATACGCCGTAATGCCGCTTCATTTATAATTTATAACATTTTTTGCATCAGTCAGTTATGATAATTTACCGAATGCGTATCGATCGATTTTAAGCGCCTTTTTCCGTCAGAAAAACGAACCTAACAGCCGGATTGTCCGAACACGGCGGTTTTTTTCGCGAATATTCGCCGGAAAACCGCCGTTTTTCCGCCAGATCAATGCTTTCCGAGGCTATTTTGTGTTGTATAACATACTTGTTTTCAATTAGTTGGGAATCAAGTTGGCGGCAGAATGGGAAAGAGCGCCGGACAAGGGGATTTGTCAGTTTTTAGCCGATGTGTAACTAACGGATTAACAATGGGTTAATAAATCCATGTCAGAAAAAAAAAAAGAAAAATGGCCGCAAAGCTTGTTGGAGGAAACTGGACTTCCTATATTGTTCTGTCCTTCGCGGCTAAATATGGTTGCTAAAGGATATGGAACGGTGAGCCACGCCTCGTTTGCAGAGCGATCAGAGTAGTCCGATCCCCGCTTCCAGCCACTATAATCCAGGGTGGGGAGTTTCGGCTTCTGATCCAAGATCGGATGCCATGGAAGCGATGGTTGCATGCATGATGGGCGTGTGAAGCGTTCCGGGCGTTTGTGTACAGTTACATCGCAAAATCGGTGGAGCCCGCACCAGCCAAAACACATTTTGTCAATTCCTCAGAGGTTTTCAGATGATTAAATCACAATCCGACACCCAGCTCCAATTGGCCGGACTGGACCCGCTGCAGAACCGCGAATTCAAGATCCGCAAGCGCGACGGTCGCATGGACGTGTTTCAGGACAGCCGCATTTACCGAGCGATCGAAAAAGCATTCAAAGCAGCAACCGATCTCGACGAAGCCTTGGCTTTGCCCGAGTCGGACCAGCAGAACGCCCAGAGAATCGCCGACTCTGTCTCCCAGGAAGTCGTCGGATTCGCCGTACGCGGCGGTAATCTCGATGTCGAATGGATCCAGGACGTCGTCGAGCAACAGCTGATGATGGAGGGTTTTTACACCGTCGCCCGCCGCTATATCCTCTATCGGGAGGAACGCAAAAAAGCGCGCGTCCTGGCCGATATCGGTGCATCGCAGGAAACGGTCACGATGACAGTGACCAAGGCCGACGGCAGCATCGTGAAGCTTGATCCCGAACGCATCCGCGAGATCGTTTATGAAGCGTGCAAGGGCCTCGACGAGACCTCCGCTCAGGACCTCAACGGTGAAGTGATGCGGATGCTGTACGACGGCATCACCACGGAAGAAATCGACAAGGCACTCATCCTCGCCGCCAAGTCACGCATCGAAATCGAGCCCAACTATTCTTATGCCGCCGCACGCTTGTTGCTACAGATCATCTATCGCGAATCCTTGGGTGTAGACTGTCAGCAACTCGAACTCGAGATCACCCATCGCCGCTATTTCAAGAACTACCTGGACGCCGGCATAGCGGCGGGTCGGCTGTCGCCCGACCTGCTCACCTATGACCTTGAAAAGATTGTCGCCGCCCTTGAGCTCACCCGCGATCACAAATTCGCCTATATCGGGTTACAGACCATTTACGACCGATACCTGCTGCACATTGAAGGACGCCGTATCGAGACGCCGCAGTACTTCTGGATGCGAGTTTCCATGGGCCTGGCCATGCAAGAGGACGACCGGGAAGCACGTGCCATCGAATTCTACAACGTGCTCTCGACATTCCATTTCGTGTCATCGACGCCAACGCTGTTCAATGCCGGCACACTGCACCAACAACTCAGCTCCTGTTACCTTTCGACGATAATGGACGAGCTCGAACATATTTTCAAAGTCGTTTCTGACGATGCCTCTCTGTCGAAGTGGGCGGGCGGTTTGGGCAACGACTGGTCGAATATCCGTGCCACCGGCGCCCACATCAAGGGCACCAACGGCGAGAGCCAGGGCGTCATCCCCTTCCTCAAGGTCGCCAACGACACCGCTGTAGCCGTCAATCAGGGCGGCAAACGCAAGGGCGCCATGTGTGCGTACCTGGAGACATGGCATCTCGACATCGAGGATTTTCTCGAGTTGCGGAAGAACACCGGCGACGAGCGCCGGCGTACGCCAGACATGAACACGGCGAATTGGATTCCCGATCTGTTCATGAAACGCGTCGCCGAAGCCGGCCACTGGACCTTGTTCAGTCCCAATGATGTGCCGGACCTGCACGACCTCTACGGCAAAGCGTTCGAAACGCGGTACATCGAATACGAAACCATGGCCGCCAACGACCAGCTCAAGCAACATCGGCGTATCGAAGCAGTGCATCTTTGGCGTAAAATGCTATCGATGCTGTTCGAAACCGGCCACCCGTGGTTGACTTTCAAGGATCCCTCGAACCTGCGCTCGCCGCAGGACCATACCGGCGTGGTTCACAGCTCGAACCTTTGCACCGAGATTCTGCTCAACACCTCACGCGACGAAACGGCGGTGTGCAACCTGGGTTCGGTGAACCTGGCAGCACACGTCATCGACGGACACCTCGACGAAAAGGTTCTATCGACGACTGTACGCACTGCCATCCGCATGCTCGACAACGTCATCGACATCAACTACTACCCGACGCCGGAGGCACAGACCGCCAACATGCGGCATCGCCCCATCGGCCTTGGCCTCATGGGCTTTCAGGATACGCTGTACAAGCTCGGCCTCAGCTATGCCAGTGACGACGCCGTGACTCTGGCGGACCGCAGCATGGAGATGATCTCGTACTACGCGATTCTCGCATCCACCGAACTGGCAGCCGAGCGTGGATCCTACGATACATATGAGGGTTCGAAGTGGTCATGTGGTCAGTTGCCGATTGACACGATCGAACTGCTGCAGCGCGAGCGTGGCGGCTACCTCGATATCGACCGCGGTGTCACCATGGACTGGTCGGTCGTACGTGAAGCTGTGCGCACGCACGGCATGCGCAACAGCAATACGATGGCGATCGCGCCGACCGCGACTATTTCCAACATCGTCGGCGTCGGTCAGTCGATTGAACCGACGTACAACAATCTCTTCGTCAAATCCAATCTGTCCGGAGAGTTTACCACGGTAAACACCCACCTGATTGCGGATCTGAAAAAGGAAGGTGTGTGGGACAAGGATATGCTCGAGGACCTGAAATACTTTGACGGAGTGATTCAGGAGATCGAACGTATTCCGGAAGAGATCAAGAAGAGGTATCTGACTGCGTTCGAGATCGACTCGACGTGGCTGATCCAGTGCGCCAGCCGGCGGCAGAAGTGGATCGACATGGGCCAGTCACTCAACCTCTACTTGCGCGAACCGAGCGGCAAAAAGCTCAGCGAGATGTACATGCACGCCTGGCGAGCCGGGCTCAAGACCACGTACTATCTGCGGACGCTCGCTGCCACACAGATTGAAAAGTCGACTGTCGACATCAACCGCCGAGGCGTCCAGCCGCGGTGGATGAAAAACCGCTCTGCTTCGGCAGAGATCGATATCAGGCGGCAGCCGAAAGCATGTAGTATCCTTGACCCTGATTGCGATGCGTGCCAGTAGGCGCCTCGCGGTCAGGGCCACGGTTTTTAATCGCTACCAGCCGTAACCCATAGTGCCGAACAGGAAGGAGTGTCTCTATGTCTTGCTGTGTCGTCGGCGAAGAACGCCCAAAACAGTATGACCTGAGCAAGCGAATCAATGTTGAGGATAAACGCCTCATCAATTGCAACAGCGTAGATGTGAATCAGCTCATGCCTCTTAAGTACAAGTGGGCATGGGAGCACTACTTGAACGGCTGTGCCAACAACTGGCTGCCTACCGAAGTATCCATGCAGCGCGATATCGAGTTGTGGAAATCCAGCCAGTTATCGGATGCCGAACGCCAGGTGATCATGAGGAACCTCGGATTCTTCAGTACTGCCGAGAGCCTGGTCGGTAACAACATCGTGCTGGCTATCTTCAAGTTCGTCACCAACGCCGAGGCCCGGCAGTACCTGCTGCGTCAGGCCTTTGAAGAAGCTGTGCATACCCACACCTTCCATTATATCGTCGAGTCGCTCAATCTTGATCAACGCGAAGTCTTCAACATGTATCATGAGGTCAACACGATCCATGACAAAGACGCGTTCGAGATGGAGCTGACCAACGGGATTCTGGCAGACGGCTTCACCACTTCCACCTTCGAAGGCCAGCAGGAGTTCGTCAAGAACCTGATCGGCTTCTATGTCATCATGGAAGGCATCTTCTTCTACAGCGGCTTTGTGATGATCCTGTCATTCCACCGCCGCAACATGCTGACCGGTATCGGTGAACAGTTCCAGTACATCATGCGAGATGAGACCATCCACCTTAATTTCGGCATCGACCTGATCAACACGATCAAGCTCGAGAACCCGGACCTGTGGACGGAGGACTTTCAGGAACACATGATCGGCCTCATCCGTGAAGCCGTCGAACTCGAAGTCCGCTACGCCGAAGACTGCCTTGGCAACGGCATCCTCGGGCTCAAGCACGGCTTGTTCCGCGAGTACGTTCAGTACATCGCCGACCGCCGTCTCGAACGTATCGGGTTGCCGGCGCAGTACTTCTCAGAAACCCCATTCCCGTGGATGAGCGAGACTATCGACCTGGGCAAGGAGAAGAACTTCTTCGAAACCCGCGTCACCGAGTATCAGACCGCGGGTGCCCTGGAGTGGTAAGTCCGTCTACCTAAGGGTGCGGGTATGACCCGCGCCCTTAGGAGCGAATGGAACCGACTGGAGGCCTTGCCCAAGATGTCCCCACGAAGCTCCGCCCTTCCAACCAGGCAGGCGGGCAGAGGATAGTCGGGTCGTTTCACAACGGTCGGCACGCGGCTTCGCCGGCAAGCAGGCTCAGGGGTCGGCCGTTTCCAAGCGGTCGCTACCGGCTCGACTGATGTTCGCGGCGAACATCTTGCTGCCCTCGACCAACTGCAGCGTCGCTTCTTTCTCCAACAGCAGTGCCTCGGTGTCGGCAAGGCAGCGCGCAGTCATCGTCCGGGGCACATCCTTAATCAAGGCTATCGCACCGAAGTAATCATGGGTGCCGAGTTCCGCGACCTCTTTCTCGCCGTCGGGCGATTCGTCAATAATCGAGACGCGGCCGGACTGTATGAGATAGAAAAGGTCACCCGCATCACCTTTGCGGAATAGCGTGTCCCCGTTCTTGTAGCTGCCTATGGCAATCTTCGGCAGCACCGACCGCACGACCACCGCCGGCAAGTCGGCAAACAGGCGAATAGAGAACAGAAAGTGCATGATCTCGAGTTGCCGCTTGATCGTTTCAACGATCTCCGGCCGCTTCTCACCTAACGTTTCCACATCCTCGCGGTACAGCGTCAATACGGTTGTCGGCGTGACCGTGCGGACGTTGGCCATACGCTTGGAATCCTCGAGCAACGCCGCCTCACCGAAAAAATCACCACGATTCAAGAACGCCAGAATGTAGCTGTCACCGACCAGGTCGATTTCTTCGACCTGCGCCCGGCCATCGACGATGATGTAGCAGGAATCGGCAGCATCGCCCGATTGCACCAGCAACGTGTCGGACGGGAAATGCTGCAGGACCATACGCTGTGACAGAAACAGCTTGTCCTCTTCCCCCAGGCCCTGGAAAAAGTTGATGCCGTTATACAGCTCCAGACAACGCGCGCTGTTGACGGCCGAGTCGGGAAAGTTGAACCGCGTGTTTTTCAGCACGTTGTGGTACAGCGCCAGATAGCACTCGAAGTTGAGCTTGTTGAACGCCTGGTGGAAGACTTTGTTGCTGAAGTCCACACCAAAGTACCGGGCGATGGCCGCGTCAATGCCCGAGACGATGCCCTGAATGTCGCGCCTCAGCCCATCAAGATCGTCGCCGTCAAGATCCATGTGCTTGCCGAAGGCGAATCCGGATTTGCCGACGCGCCGTTCGATGACCTGTGCAAAACTGCCGCATTTGGTCCGCAGGCTTTGGCCAATATTCTGCTGCAGCTCGTTAAACGTCGTTGCCAGAGCCCCCGCCTCGTCACCGGTCGGGTCGTCGAGAATCAGCAGGTCCGCATCGAGCGACACTTCGTTCAGATGCGCGTGGTAAGCCAGGACGGACAGCGCCATCAGGACGAAGGCAATGAAATCGATCTGCTCCGCCGCCAGCCCCATCGTCGTCGCATTCGTCGCACCGCCGCCCAAGGCGCCAACAAGACTGATGACGAACAGCGCCAGGCCGATGAAAAACAGCCAGGTCGGCAAGGCAAATACCGTGCCACGCCAAAGGAACGAGAATTGCTGTTTGCCCAATACCGCCAGCACCTGCGGAACCAGGAGAACCGCAGCAAGTATCTCGATCGGGACCGGCGAGCCGACGACGGCGTGATTGAAGACGCAGGCACCGCCAACTGCCGTGGCGAGTCCGACAGCAGCAATTTGGAGAGCTGCCGGCGAAGCGCCGCCACGGGAAGTACAGTAGGCCATGAACAAGCCGGCGAGCAGCAGCACGACGCCGGCCAGCCCCGCCGCTGAGGTGTACAAATCGTGCAGTTCTTTCGGTACTTGCGTAATTGCCAGGATGAACACGATCAGACCACCGGCGGTAACTGTCAGGGCCGCATTCGGCCGGCGGAACAACGGTTGCTGCGACAGGAAACTCCAGACGAAGTAGAACACGCAGAAAATTGACAGAATAAACGACAGCATTACGGGCACCAGCAGCAGCAACAGCACGACTACCAACACGTTGTCCGTCTGCCCGTGTGCCGGGCTCTGGCTGAGCCAGCCGGAGAACATGTTCAGCATGTCGATCTTCAAATCGTCGTCGTGCGTCATCACCACCTGCCCCAGCTTGGTGACCAGGAGCACCCACAACACAATGGCGCCGATGTAGCCGAGGAAAAAGCGGTGCTCCCTGCACATCTGATTCCTCATCGTCAGGGTCTCGATCAACTTGTGCTGCACAAAGCTGAAAGCCTTTTGGCGGAAATTCTGGAGACGAATACACTCGCTCATGATCCCATGCAGGTCGCTGCCGGCAAACGGCGACAGGTGCAGGAAGGAACGGATCAGCAGGACATACATGACCTTGTAGGTCAGTGCGACTCCGAAAGTGCTCAAAGGCAGCATGCGATTGCTGTTGAGAACCAGCAGTAGCACACAGACCGCAACGAGTAACAGTTCGAAGCCGATCCCCGCGAAACCAGCCACCATCCGCTGCCGCATCGGCAGGATGCTGCGCCACTTCCGCGGGTGATGGAATGACGGCACGCCATACAGCCCGAAGGTCATTGTCGGGTAGCGACCGGTGAAGGATCCCTCGACCGCGGATACGACCAGTTCGCGGATGAACGAGGCGATCACGCCGATCACGATCATCAGCAGCAGGCCGTAGCCGTACGTCGTCGTGACGTCACCGATGAAGGTGCCTTCGAACGCCTGCTTGAAACGGAACAGCGGCTGCAGCTGCAGACCGGAAATGGCACCGA
Organism: uncultured Lentisphaeria bacterium; assembly: GCA_913042885.1. The sequence continues at coordinate 13,347 of CAJWLW010000100.1, forward strand.
GACCGACAGCGATCGCCGCGACTGCCAGGACGATCACCGGCCGGGCACTGAGCATGGCGACCTTCAGCAGCCCTCCCAGGATCGACGACAACACGCCGGTACCCGGCAACGGCAGGCGCAGGCCGAAGATCGCTTCGTCGGTTGCGGTCGCGCCACCGCTCTCGCTCTCACGCAGATGCGGGTCCTCGGTGAGCAGACCGTGCTCCCACAGCCGTCCAATCAAGGCATACACCCGCGAGAGCACCAGCGACTGCTCGGCCTCGAGAAACCGGATGCAGATGTCGTTTACCGATGCCTGCCCGTCGAACCTGTCCCAGAGCTTCTTTTCCTCTTCCGACAGGATACCGACGGTCCGACTGCTTTCCGTCGTGATCGCATAGCGCGCGGCTGCTTCCGCGGCACCGCGGTCAAAGACCTCAGCCCCCTTAGCCTGCTGCGGCTTGTAGGTGGCCGGATCGAATGTGATGGTGTTTGTAGTACCCATGCTCTGCAATTCTGCTAATCGTCGTCGCTGTTATAGATACCTAAGCAGTCGTTCAGGTTGAAATTGTCCTCATTATCTTCATCCCCGAAGCAATCAAGGATCGCGTCA
>CAJWLW010000101.1 GCA_913042885.1 uncultured Lentisphaeria bacterium
CACCGTCCTCAAAGAAGGCTTGGCGCTGCAGGCCGGCGAAGTGATCGATGCCGCCGTGATGAGCAAGCGCGCCCTGCGCGAGTTTTTCGCGCAGGAGATCGAGGACGCCAAAGCACAAGGCGTGCTGCTGTCGCTGCATCTCAAGGCAACGATGATGAAGGTTTCCGACCCGATCATTTTCGGTCATGCCGTGACCGTTTTCTACAAGGACGTCTTCGAGAAACATGCGGCGCTTTTCGACGAGCTCGGTGTCGAGCCCAGTAACGGCTTGGGTGATGTCTACGCCAAGATCGCCGAACTGCCCGATGATCAGCGCGCTGCCGTCGAGGCGGATATTCAGGCAGTCTACGCCGAGCGCCCGGCTCTGGCCATGGTCGATTCCGATCGCGGCATCACCAATCTGCATGTGCCCAGTGACATCATCATCGACGCGTCGATGCCGGCAGCCATTCGGCTTTCAGGTCAGATATGGGGACCGGACGGCGAGTTGCATGACACCAAATCGATTATTCCGGATCGCTGCTACGCCGGCGTCTATCAGGAAGTCATCGCTTTCTGCAAGGCACACGGCGCTTTCGATGTCACCACCATGGGCAACGTCTCCAACGTCGGGCTGATGGCGCAGAAAGCCGAAGAGTACGGCTCACACGACAAGACCTTCGAAATCCCGGTGGACGGCACCGTGCGCGTCATCGACAGCACCGGCAGCACCCTGCTCGAACACGCCGTGGAAACCGGCGATATCTGGCGCATGTGCCAGACCAAGGACGCCCCGATCCGCGACTGGGTGAAACTGGCAGTCAGCCGGGCTCGCGCCACCGGCGTGACCGCTGTGTTCTGGCTCGACAAAGACCGCGCCCACGACGCCAGCCTGATCGCCAAGGTCGACGAGTATCTGCCGGAGCACGACACCGACGGCCTCGACATACGCATCATGCCGCCGGTCGAGGCGACGCGTTTCACCTGCGAACGGGCACGCGACGGCAAGGACACCGTCTCAGTGACCGGCAATGTCCTGCGCGATTACCTGACCGACCTGTTTCCGATTCTCGAGCTCGGCACCAGCGCCAAGATGCTGTCGATCGTCCCGCTGCTGTCCGGCGGCGGGCTGTTCGAAACCGGCGCCGGCGGCTCGGCACCAAAGCACGTCCAGCAGTTTGTCAAGGAAGGCCATCTGCGCTGGGACTCGCTCGGTGAATTCCTGGCGCTGGCGGTTTCGATCGAGGATCTCGGCACCAAGACGAACAACGAAAAAGCGCTGGTTCTCGCCGACACGCTCAACGACGCGATTGGCGAGTTCCTCGACACCAACAAGTCGCCGTCGCGCAAGGTCCACGAGCTCGACAACCGCGGCAGCCACTTCTACCTGGCATTGTACTGGGCGCAGGCCCTGGCCGAGCAGACCCGCGACCAGGACTTGCAGAACCGCTTCAAAGATCTCGCCGTCCAGCTCACCGACAACGAGCAGACAATCGTCGACGAGCTGATTGCGGTGCAGGGGCCGTCCGTGGATATCGGCGGGTACTATCAGCCTGATCCGAAGCTGATGGAACAGGCAATGCGCCCCAGCGCGACATTCAACGCCGCACTGGCGGCGCTGACGTCGGCATAGCCGCAAGTCGGTAACGAACGGACACAGGAAGCCGTTCTACCTTGGTTGCATCTCTATCCCCAATCGCTCGTACTGCTCCGACGGCGCATCCGTCTCGGCCATCATCTCGACCATCGCCGCCAGCAGGCGTTGCTCCTGCTCCACGTCGTCGATCGGATTCTGCTGCTGCGGGTCGGCAACGACATCGTACAGCAGTGTACCGAAACGATTCATCACATCCGCCGCACCCGACCCGGCTTCGTAGCACATCACCCCGACGTCTTTGGTCGCGGCAAACGTCTGCGGTCCGGACATTGACCGCAACTGTTCCAGCTCGTAGGCCACACGCATATCAAACGGACTGAGCGTGTAGGTGCGAAGCGGGCTGTTGTTGTCGGTCGCCGCAGGGCGCATGTACACGAATCGGCCGTCAGTGACATTGACATAGTGCCCGTGGTATCCGAAGATGGCGTAGTCACGGACCGGGCTGTTGTCTTCGAGACAGGGCCGCAGCGAACGGCCGAGCATGTCGGGCGTCGGTTGCTGGCCGAAGTAATCGAGGATCGTCGGCGCCCAGTCGATGGTCGACGTCAGGCAGTCGCAGCGCTCGCCCCGGCGGCCGGCTCGCGGATCCCAGACGAACAACGGCGTGTTTGCCAGTTCCTGCCACAACGGCATGACGTTTTTCGCTGCGTGATTGTGTTCGCCGAGCAGGAAGCCGTGATCGGTGTTGACGATGAGCATCGTGTCCGACCACAGATCGAGCGCGTCCATCTTGTCGAGCACGCGTCCGAGACTGGCATCACATTGCGCCAGCAGCGATGCATAGGTATTGCGCCAGTGATCGATCATGTGCGCACAGGAGTTCTCATCCACGTCCCCGTATGGCGGCCAATCGGATAGGGCACCGGTGTAATCGTCCGGGAAGAGGTCTCGAAAGCGTTCCGCCGCGAAAAACGGCTCGTGCGGATCGAAACTTTCGATCTGCAGGAACCAGTCGTCGGTGCTGTGATTGTCGTCGAGGAATTCGAGTCCGCGATCGAAGGTGCGTGTCTGATAGTGCCTGGCTTCGTCCGGCATGTACAAGCGGTTGACAATATCCTGGCGTTGCCACTGCCCGGCATAGTCCGGGTCGGGTCCGGAAAGGTCGAGGTCGGGCCGGCCTTTCCAGGGATCGCCTTCCTGGCCGCGGACGAACTCCCACGTCGCGTACTGCGTGTGGTAGTTGGCACCGCCGCACTCGAAGTAGTGGTAATGATCGGTGACCAGATGGCTGTGCACGCCGTTATCCTTCAGGATAGCCGGCATCGAGTCGTCGAACGGCTCGAGCGGGCCCCAGCCGCGATGCAGAAAACCGGGGCGCCCGGTGTGCAGATCACGACGGGCCGGCATGCAGGGCATGCTGCAGATGTAGTTGCGGTCAAAGACGACGGTGTGTTGTGCAAGCCGCTGGAAGTTCGGGGTATGCGTCCAGTCACAGCCATATGGCGCCAGCATGTGCCGGTTCAAAGAATCGAACATGACCATGATCGCTTTCATAATCGGCCCCTTGCCAATGGGTTAAGTATTCTCGCACCGACATTCGGCCGCTCTACCGTGGCTGCAGCCACGGTCGTTTTCATCCTTCTAAGATTTAGACTGGAGCGTCGATTCGTCGCGCCATGGCAGAATATCCTTTTCCAGCTCCTGCGTCTCCCTGGCGAGGCCTGAACAGTTGCTGGCAAGGATTTCAAACACTTTGTTGGCAACGACGCGGTGGCCAAGGTCGTTGGCATGACAACCGTCGTGGTGCACGAGCCAGTCGGCATCGCGATAGGACTCGAGCAGGTCGACGAACAGACAGTCCGTTTCTTCGGCGACAGCGCGAATCGCCTCGTTGTACTGATAGAAGAGATCGAGGTCGGCGTGGCTCCAGTATCCGCCGCCAATTTGGAAATCGTTCATGTAATACGGTCCCATCAGGACAATCAGCGGCTGGATACGTTCGCGCACACGCCGGATAATGTCTTTCATGCAGTCGCAGAAAAGGTCGATCGGCGTGCCGCCGCGAGCATCGTTGAGCCCGTACGAAATGACCAGCAGATCGGGAGGACGCCCGTTGGCCTCATTGTCGAGCACGTGGGCATCGAGCCGCTCGTCCGCGGCCGGCTTGCCGCTATTCTCGTATGGCGGGCTTTTCGTGGAGATCACATTGGCGCCGATCCCCATGTTGAGGAACTGTACGGGCACACGCTGAAATTCGTTGATCAACCCTGCCAGCTGCGAGCTCCAGCAACGCTCTCGACAGCTCGACCAACCGCCGGCAGTCGTGCTTTCGCCGAGCGTCAACAGGGTTCGAAACTCCTTGTCCCACCAGTCACGCTTTGCCACTGTTATACTCCTTGCAGTCGTGTGAATCGAAATGCTCCAGCCCATCATGGCGGCGCCGTGCAAACATAGCTGAGTTTCACATGTGTTACGAGTCGACAATACTTCTCGAACCGGCAATTCAAACAAACAGGCTTTGTCGGCGACTGTAAGACGGTCTGGCGCTCGGCGAGCATCAAGCTGCCAAAGGTCATCTGGCCATGGCGAGTTTTCAAAAAATCACGGCGCAACTTCCTCCGACGCGTATATTGCCTGTACCCATGAACGCCAAAGTCGTACGTCTGAATTCGGAGTTGTTTCCGATCTGTGAATTCGAAGCCGCACTGCATCAGCAGCAGGGCTACGAATTGCTCGCGGTCGAGGCCAACACACCGGCAGCGATCGTGGAGCACACCGCCGATTGCGATGTGCTCTATGTCATATCGACATCGCTGCCGACCGCGGTGATCGAGAGCCTGTCGAAGTGCCGGGTGATCTCACGCATCGGTGCCGGCACCGACAAGATCGACGTAGCGAAAGCAACCGAGATGGGCATACTGGTGACCAACGTGCCGGACTTCTGCGTCCCCGAACAGGCCGATCACACGATGATGCTGATACTGGCGCTGGCGAGGAATCTGCCGCTGATGAGCCGGGCGTTTCAACGCGAAGGGCGGTTCATGGACTTGCTCGAGCAGTATGAGTGCAATCAGCGACTCTCATCGAGCGTACTGGGATTGATCGGGTTCGGGCAAAGCGCAAAGGAAGTTGCGAAGCGCGCAAACGCATTCGGCATGACGGTGATCGCAACCCGTCGCAGGCGCGAGGCGCAGGACCCGGAGGCCGACAGCCTCGGTGTCGAGCTGGTGGATCTGGACACGCTCCTGACGCAATCGGATTACATCTCCCTGCACCTGCCGTTGACCGAAGCGACACATCACCTGCTGGACGGCAAAGCGATTGGCAAGATGAAGAAGACGGCATTCCTGATCAACACAGCGCGCGGCGCGATCGTCGATGAAAAGGCTTTGATCGAGGCGTTGCGCGAACGACGTATCGGCGGCGCCGGTCTCGACGTTTTCGAGTCGATCAACGTCTTCGCAGACGCCCAACAATGTCCGCTCCAGCACCCCCTGCTCGACCTGGACAACGTCATCGTGACACCGCACAGCGCGTCATACTCCCAGCAGTCCCGGGAGGATGTGTCGATCACCGCGGTGGCAAACGCCGCAGCCGTACTGGCCGGGAGAATGCCGCCCGAGAAAAACATCGTCAATGCCAGTGTCGTGCCGCGAAATCCCCTGGCCTGAAGACAGGCACCCGCCTGCCGCCTTCAAAAAATCAAAACCTGGCGTTACTCCGCCAGGTCGAGCCAGGCCATTTCCTCCGCCGTCAGTTCGACGGCGAGGCTGCCCAGTGACGAACGCAGTTCCGACAACTGCCGCGGTCCGAACAGCGCGAACGTCGGAAACGGCTGCTGCAGAACCCAGGCACCGGCAATGTTGATCGGCAGGACGCCCTTCTTCTCTGCCAGCTCGATGGCGCGTCGCTGCCGCTCGAAGTTGTCGTCGCTGTACCAGCATCGCACCATCTCCACGTCATCGCGCTTGTCCGGCGCCGCCCGGTCCGGCACAAAAAAGCCGCGAGCCTGGCTTGACCACGGCAGCAGCGACATCTGGCTTTCCTGCAGAAAGGCGGACCATGCTTCGCCCCTGGCAGAGATACAGCCCTCCCACACCGGACCGTTCATCTCCGCCAGGCTGAGCTGATTGCTGACGACGGAAAAGCCGCGCTTGCCGTTGGCCGCGGCATACTCATTGGCGGCACGCAATCGATCTATCGTCCAGTTGGAACCGCCAAAAATGCCGATGCGGCCGGCGTCGGCATGTTCATTGAGGACATCGACAAATTCACCGATCGGCACGTCCGGGTTGTCACGGTGCAAAATGTAGATGTCGGCGTAGTCGATCTGCATGTGTTCGAGCGATTGCGCCAGCTGCTCGGTCATTGTATCCGGGAAACAGTTCGGCGAGTGGGCGCCCTTGGCGATTATGACGAGGTCGTCACGCACACCACGCATCTTCATCCACTGGCCCAGCAACTCCCCCCTGAGCGCGCCGTAGTGGAAGGATGTGTCAATGGTCGTGCCGCCGGCTTCGAAGTAGGCATCGAAGATAACTTCCAGGTGCGGATAGTTGTTCTGGGTGTCGCAGCCTATGACCAGGCGGGACACCGGCTTATCCAGGCCGGCAATCGTGCCGTACTGCATCGGGGCGTCGGGCGCCTTCTGCAACGATCGACCGCTGACGGTCCGCGGCCGGCCCGCCGGCAGGTCATCGTTGTAGGTCAGGCCGACGCAGCGGCGCCAGGCGTCGAGCGTTCTCATGTTGCCCATCGTGTCGGCCCAGCTCATCGCTGGCGACGGCGACTGGCGGTTTTCGATGTTGCGCGCCACAACATCGGCCTCGAGGCCGTAGAGCCAGCCGTCACAGGACAACTCTTCGATGCGCGGCGCTTCGCCGGTGAGGTTGATCTCGATCGTGCTGCTGCCGCCTTCGCGACCGGCGCAGAACCATGGCGACGGAAGGTGTATCATGCCGTCGCTGCCGAAAATCGTCAACACGTTGTCGAGGGTCAGGCGTACGCCGGTACTGACCTCCGCAACGATGCCGTTCGGAAACTCGAGGACAGCGGCGGCCCATTCATCGGTCGCAGCCAGACCGAGATGGCCGATCGCCTGGACATCGACCGGATCGAGAAAGTCCAGGCCACTTACCGTACCGGCGATCAGCCGGCTCATACTCACGGGGTAACAGCCAACGTCGAGGATGCCACCGCCGCCATGCTCGTAAGCAACCGCTCGGCCTTCGTAGTTGTCCCCGACATTGAACCCGAAGGACGCACGGATCATCCGCACCTCACCGATCGATTTTTCCCGCAGCAACTCGACCAGCCGGGCCGTCTGTGGATTGCAGCGGTACATGAAAGCTTCCATGAGAAAAACATCGTGACGCTGTGCCGCGTCGATGATCGCCGCAGCATCGGCCGCGTTCATGGCCAACGGTTTCTCGCACAGCATGTGCTTTCCCGCTTCCGCCGTCTTGATCGCCCATTCGGCATGCTGCGGATGCAGCGTGGAGATGTAGACAGCGTCGACATCGGGGTCGGCGAGAAGCTCGTCGTAGCTGCCGTAGCGTTGCGGAATGTCGAACTCGTCGGCAAACGCATTCGAGCGGTCCAGGTCACGGCTGCCGATCGCGTGCAGGACACCCAGCTCGCAGTGTTGTACGCCGGCCGCGAAAGCATGGGCGATATTGCCGGCAGCAAGCAGGCCCCAGCGGATTTTCGTGCTCATGGAAAACTCCTTTTCGGTGTCCGTGTTTATTATAGTGTACGCGTGCGATTTTACAGTGTATCGCAAGACAATGCAGTCGCCATTCTGCTGAATCTCTCCACTGCATGGCAGCACCGCGGTACGAAGGTATAGGCTGCCGGTCACCCCAGCGCATCATTAATGAAGAACCACAAGAAACGACGCCGGCTCCTTATCGTGCCTGCCGGATTGTCGTTGTGGTGTTGACGGCGACCGTAACCGTCTGCTTCCTGCCGCCTGGCCAGGTGACCTTGACAGTGACCGGGCCCTGATGCTTGCCCAGCCCGAAGTGCAGCGTCAGATCATTTTGATTCGTCTCCCCGGTCGCACCTTCGACCTGGCGGGTCAGGATCCGGTCGTTCAGGAAGACTCGCGCCTGCGCACCGATCGCCGAGCGATTCACCGTTGTCCCTTCGAGCCGGAGCTTCAACCAGTTGTTGGCATTGCCGGGGTTGCGGAACAGCTTTTTGCCGGCGACCAAATCGAGATCACCGTCATTGTCGAAATCGGCCCAATTGCCCTGATAACTCTCGACCAGGCCCGAGAGCCCGACAGCTTGCGTAATGTCGGTGAAGGTCCAGGCCTCTCCGGGGCCGACCGTGTTGTTGCGATAGAGGACGCAGGTGTCCGGGCTGTAGATACTGGTGATGAACAGGTCGAGATCACCGTCGTTGTCGATATCGGCCAGGGACGGTGAAGCATACGACTCGACCCACGCCAGTCCCGCAGTTTTGCTCATGTCCTCGAATGTCCAACCTCCTTTCGGCCCCAGGTTGCGAAGGAACTTTGACTGTGGCTGCCCGGGGTGCGCGAAGTTGGCGACGAACAGATCGATATGGCCGTCATTGTCGAGATCGCCCCAGGCGGAGCCGATTGTGTGAGCCCGGCCGCCGGTCGCGCCGTATGCTGTCGCGACGTTGGAAAACTGCGACGCGCCTTGCGCCTCGTGCGCCTCTCCTTCATTACGCCACAGAACATTGGGCTCGAGGCGATAGTTCGAGACGTAGATATCCGCATCACCGTCTTCATCGAAGTCGCAGATGCTGACTCCGCGTGCCGGTTGCGTTGCGGGTGTTGTCCAGGCTTGTTCGAAAGTAGCGTTGCCCTTGTTGCGTATCAGCGTGTCGTGATGGTAGGGCGACATGTTCGGTCCTTCGAATCCGGTCACGTAGAAGTCCAGGTGACCGTCATTGTCGAAATCCGCCCAGGCCGCAGACCAGGGTCGGCCGATATCGAAGGACGGCAGGTGTTTGGTCTCGTCAACAAATGAATGGCCGTCGACATTGCGATACAGCTTCTGGTCCCTGGCACAGAAGATGTCCAGTAAGCCGTCGTTGTCGTAGTCGCCCCATACACCAACACCGCCGATCTGGGCTGCGAACTCGAAGCGGCCACCGACGTTGCGCCACACGTGTTTGTACTCGTGCAGGTCCACCCAGCCGTCGTTGTCGAAATCGGCCCAGGCCGAATGATAGCCGTGCATTTCCTGCAGGCCTACCGCCGCAGTGACATCCTCGAAGGGGGTGATTTCACCCAGCACCACGCCTTCGATCAGCAGCAGCGGAATGAAGAGGAAACGTCTCACAGTCATACCGGTTTTCTCTCCGTCACAAAGCTGACAGGGCATTCATCACTGCCGTCGTATCGACACAGCCACCTGCCCGTCAAGCTCCAGCGGTACTGTCAGCAGACCATCGCGCTCTTCGATCGTCGTCGCAACAGCGCCAATAGTGATGCGATATGGATTGCCCACACCGACGACAGCCGGGTTCATGCCACCGTCGGTGAGCACGCCGTCGCGGCGATCCGGGTAGGATGTTCCAACAACCAGCTCGAGGGTAGCCGCACCGCTGCCGTTGAAGATCGCGTCCAACCTATCCGCGTCATAATGGCGGACGACGACATTGACTGCGGAATCCGCAGACAAGCTCGCTGGAATCGGCTCGATAACCGCGGACTCGTGCTTGCCGAATGTCAGTTGCGTGCGGATTCCGTCGCGGTCAACGGTGGTGATGTCGCCATTGGGCACAAGCGTACCGCGGGCGTCGAATCGATATACGACATGCAACCGATCGTCGCCGGGCCAACCATAGACTCCGGAATTCATCGTAACGATCCGTTCTTTACCGCGCACCAAACCGGAACGGATCTCCTCGAAGGTGATGGGGAACTGCTTCGAGGCCAGCGACGGGCCGCTCAGTTTGATGCGGTCCTGGTAATAAACAAACAACTCGCCCCAGCTCAGTTTCTCCAGCGTGTCGAGATAGATGTCCATCTCGGTATCGAAGGGCGGCTGTGCCAGGGCCGTGACGCTGGGGCCTAGATGCAAGTGCGGGCCGGCAGCGACTTCCTGGTCGAAGATGATGTATTTCTCGCGGGTGATCGAGCGGGTCATCATCGTATTGTTGGCAACGACCACACCGCCTTTGTCGTGGATCTTGCGGGTGTACTCAATCATCGACGGCTGCGACATCAGGATCACCGAAGCCATCTTGCGATTGATCGTTTTGGTCGTCTTGTCGATCTCGGCCGAGTGCCCGTCCCAGCGGCCGTCGTAGGTCCAATAGCCCTTGTACGCGGCCAGGAAGCCGTCCATGAAGGCACCGTCAAAACCGAGATCGTCCATCATCACATCGACACTCTTCAACATCGCATCGTGGAAACTGTTGCCGGGCGTCGGGTAGTAGATATACCACGTCCAGCCCTCGTCCTGGCGCCGCTTGCTGACGTACGGCTCGCTGGCCTCCCACACCGCCTGCGAGCCGTTTGCCAGGATGACTTTCGAATCGGGAAAGCGCTCCGCATTATTGGTCATGTACAAACTGTGGGCGATGTGAAACATGATTTTGACGCCGGGATGTTTTCGGTGATACGCCGTCGCCTGGCCGCGCAGCAGGCGCATCTCCTTTGGGAAGTCCATGAACTCGATGCCTTCGATCGAGACCTCCGGATCATCGGCGGTGCGGCTCAGGCAATGGACGAGGCCGTACTTGATATTTCGGTTCTTGATGAACGCTGCATCGGGTACCTGGCGCCGGTTCATCGGTCCGAACGTCGTAAACCCAAGACCGCCGTCGACCCGCGCGATGCGCCCCTCCGCCTGGCGGAAGCTGTTGATGAAGTCGTAGTAATCGTTCGAGTCGGTCGGGTATACAGCCCATTCGAGCGTGTACGACTTGCCGGGGCCGAGGGCGAAATACTCGGTGCCCATGCCGGCGTTCTCATCACTGTACAACAGGCACTGCACAACAAAGACGTCGTCGACCGGCAACATGCCGAAACTGGTGTGTTCGTCGGTAACGAAAACACTGGGACTGAAGATTTCCGCTGACCCGGTCGACGATACTCGTCGGCGCCCCTCAAAACCGCCGAGCAGCGAGCGCTTGATCTGTTCCGGCTCGGTCACCAGCTCATTGTAGATCAGCAACCCGAGGTCGGCGTCGGTGGTGTTCGTATAGGTGTCCTTGATATACACGTGTGTCGGCCGCACATCGATGTTGCGGTCGATCGCGTATGACGCACCTGAGGCATGGACGCCGGTGGACTGGCTCTCTACGCTCCAGCCTTCCTCGCCACCGCCGTCGCCACCGAGAACATTGAAGTCGCCGTTGGGCCAGGAAACACGGGTCTGAAAGGCATACTTGCGATCCCGAACCGTAATGGTGAAACCACCGTTCTTTCCGACAGACAGGTCGTAGGGGGTAACTGCCGTCGGTGCGGGGATCGGGCCGACACTGCGTACGGCCGTGGCAGGAACAATCGGGGCAGGGGGTGGATATTCGAAGGTGATGGTTTCAACCGGGAATCGTTGATCGTCGTCGCGCAGCGATACCCGCAGCTCGTGCGTACCATCAGCCAATACGCCGATTGGCAGTCGCACTTCAGCGATGCCTTCCTTCGGAACATCGACGTGCACCGCGTCACGGCCTTGCAGCGATACCTCCAGACGCCCGGTGCCCGCCAGCGGCTGGAGCCCCCGGCAGTCGGCGTTCAGGACGAGCTCATTGCGATCGAAATAATAGTAGGGTGTGACCTTGACGCGGCTGAACCAGGTCGGGTCGAAGCCGTAGTTGCCGGCCTCCGCCTTGAAATGGGCCACAACCTCGGCGGCGGAAATCGCACGGTTGTAGACGCGAACGTTGGCGATCGAGCCTTCGTACAACGGTGCGTTGCTGTTATTGCTGTTCGAACCGATAACAAACGGACCGCCGTGTGGATAAGTCTTGATCTTCGATTCCTGGCTGCCCATGAGCCGTCCGTTCACCCACATGCTCATCGTCGTGCCATCGAAGGTCCCGACGATGTGATTCCATTCGCCCAGCGTCAGCTTGCCTCGCAGGTTGTTGCCGCCGCTACCGATGTACCAGTAGCAAAGTTCAGCGTTGTAGTAGGTGAAGGTGAAGTAGGACATGCCGATGCCGAGCAGATGCGCCTCGCCGTGTCCCTTGACCGTCGGCTTGACCCATGCCTCGACACTGACCGGACCGGTGATACCCCAGTCGCCGGTGTCGCCGCAGTCAACGTATCTTCCCGGGCCGCGGATAGTGACCGCAGTGCCGGTGTCGTCCCAATCAGCGCCGTGGAGCATCGCGTCGTGTCCGTTGCCGCTGCGGTCGCGCACGACCGTGCCCGTGCCTTCGTCGAAGGCCCAGGCGGCTGCGGGTTCAGCGAGTGCTGTATGCTCGGCAGCAGCCATCAGCAGCAACCCCAGCGTAAGAAACAACAGAACGGTTCGATGCATGTCAGGGACTCCTTTGAATAAAGCATGGCGTTCGCAACGTGGGCGACGTTGTAGAGATTATCAATACCAGTGATCCCACGACGCCATTGTGTTAGCGAAACGTTTGACTGGGCTCAACTCGCCGCGTACGGAACCGTCCAGTCGAGCCGACGCTACCCAGTCCGGGGCGAAATCATCGCTGGGAAAGTGGAAATCGATATCAGGAATGACGATGTCGCCGCCATAGAATCCCGAGCCCCGACCGACTACATGGTTGACCATCCACCAGCCCACTGCGGCGTTCGGGCCGCCGCTCCAGGTGTTCCACACCGTCCGGTCAGCAAAGACTACGGCGTCGGGATCACCGCGGCTGACCGTATTGGGCGAATCGGCGATCAAAGTGTTTGCTTCCGTACACCCGCCGTCAACGTAATCGGCCAGGTAAACGTATGTCATTTCTACCTTGGTATCGACAAACCAGGGCGATGTGATGGGCGGCGAACAGTCCTCGCCGCTGCCGTGCTCCCAGAAGGTATCGCCGAAAAACCACTGGTCAGGATTGGTCACCGGACCGGACGGACAATAGAACACCTCGCGCGACGGCTGATAACCATCGACATACAGCAGACCAATGGTAAACTCCGGCAGACAGGTTTCGCGCTGATTTGCGGCGTTGGAGAAATGAAAGGGCACGCCTTCGGGCATCGATGACCAGCCGGCCAGTTGCCGCGGCAACGCTGAATTCGCGTCATCGGCGTAGGAAATGCTCGCCAATGTCAACTGCTTCTGATTGGAGATGCATATGGCCCGCCTGGCCGACTCCTTCGCTGCTGACAACGCAGGCAGCAACATCGACGCAAGAATTGCGATGATCGCAATCACTACCAGCAGTTCGATGAGCGTGAAGAGGCGTTGGCCTTTTTCGGCATTCGTTAATTTCATAGCTAAACAAGGTACACACACGCCTCACAAGAGCAATCACCCCGGTCATTTTCACAGTTGATTATGCGGGTCACAGGCGGGCATAGCGGATGTGGGTAACCGACACTTCCGTGCACCACATACTGCACAGCAGATCGTCGCCACCGAGCGGGACCACATGACTGTGGCAGGCAAAGTGATATTCGTACCCCGGTTCCGGGTTGATGTAGACGATGCCGGAATCGATCAAATTGAGTGAAGCCATGGTTCTTTTCCTTGGTTGTCGGGTGCTCTATGAGTACAGCCAGTCGATGTCGATGATTGCCAACTTGAGGTTCATCTGCGTGCGGCCCAGTTGGCCCGGATGTTCCAGGCTGGCGTATTGCGACGCTTCGTAAGCAACGACAACGTTATTGTCACGGGTGATGATCGCCGCCGGATTCGTGAATTCCCATTCGGGGGCGGTTTCGATGTTCTTTCGAATAGCCCAGGTCACACCGCTGTCGCTGGAGACGGCCATAGTAAATGGTGAGCGAACACCGTAGTGATCGAATTTCGGATCGTACTCGCTGTCATTGTAGATCAGCAGCAGATCGTCGGTTTGCGGAATTCTCATCAGCAGCGGACAGGACTCCGGAGCGTGCAAGCCGGACGTCTGCGGCTGAGACCAACTGGCGCCGCCGTCATCGGAGAAGGACTGAAACAAACTGCCGAGCTGCGTGCGCATCACCATCATGACCCGACCGTCTTCGAGCTCCTCGATCTTCGGCTCCATGCAGCCGCGCATCGGCAGGTAAACATAGTTGTCACAACCGTGCCAGGTCCGGCCGTTGTCATCGCTGTAAAAGGTGCCGGCAACACTGGTATTGGTCGGCGC
>CAJWLW010000102.1 GCA_913042885.1 uncultured Lentisphaeria bacterium
CGTCTTCGCGGATGCCTTCTTTGCCGGCGTCTTCGCGGATGCCTTCTTTACCGGCTTCTTCGCTGCTTTCTGTGCCGGTGTCTTTCTTGCTGGGGCCTTTTTCGTGGTTTTCTTCATCGGTTTCTTTGGGGACGCTTTTTTTGCTACGGCTTTCTTAGCTGTAGGTTTTTTGCTGGCAGCCTTGGACTTTGTAGCCGGGCGTTTTGCCGCGGCAGATTTCTTTTTTGTGGACTTTGCCATGTTAGTTCCTCACATAGGTCAGCCTGAGCATCCGTACTCAAGCATTGCATATCGCTTAACCTCGACGAAATCGAACGGAATGCGTAAAAAACGCAAATTTGCTGGCACCCGTCACGGCAGAGACCGAAAATCGGGCTTATACTATGCTTGAGGAAATACTTGATTACAACCGTGAAGGGCAATTCTGTATTTCTATCGGGCGACTAACGTTCAAACACTATGAGCAGCTAAAGGAGCCGCATCTCCACGACATGGCCAATCTTGGTAAATCGAATCAGCGGATCTGGTCCGTGTCAGAAATCACTGCCGCCGTCCGCACGACGATCGAGCAGAGCTTTCAGCCGATCTGGCTCACCGGCGAAGTCAGTAATCTGACCATTCACCGCTCCGGACATGTCTATCTGACACTCAAGGACTCAGTTTCCCAAATCAGCGCGGTTTTCTTTTCCGGCGCTGGCGCTGCCCGCCACCTGAAGGTGAGTGAGGGCATGGAGATCGAGGTCTACGGGCGGCTTACGGTGTACGAACCGCGCGGCACCTATCAGTTGACCATCCGCGAGATGCGCCCCAAAGGGCTTGGTGCGCTGCAGGTGAAATTTGAGGAACTGAAGCGTAAGCTCCAGGTCGAAGGGCTGTTTGACGAGGCTCACAAGCAACCGCTGCCGATGCTGCCCGCTTGTGTCGGTGTTGTCACTTCGCCGGACGGCGCCGCGCTGCGCGACTTCCTGAATATTATTGACCGGCGCTTCTCCAGTATGCATGTGCGCGTTTATCCTGCCGCTGTGCAAGGCGAGGGGGCTGCCGCGGATATTGCCGCGGGCATCGAGTTTTTTGGGCGGAACCGAGCCTGCGATGTCATCGTTGTCACCCGTGGTGGCGGCAGCCTGGAGGATCTTTGGGCGTTTAATGAAGAACGGGTTGCTCGCGCCGTCGCTGAATCCGGGATTCCAGTGATCAGTGCCGTCGGGCATGAGGTTGATTTCACGATCTGCGACTTCGTTGCCGACCTGCGTGTGCCGACGCCTTCTGCTGCTGCCGAGCTGGTGGTTGGCAGGAAGACAGAGCTGCTGGGGCGACTGTCTACTGCCCATCGCACTATGACCAATAGCCTGAACCTGCGGCTGTCGCACCTGCGTAACCGGGTGCAGCGCCTGGCGGGGCACTATGTCTTTCGCGAACCCATGAACCTGGTACGGCGCCATCAGCAACGGGTCGACGAGCTGGCGGTGCGGCTTGAACGCCAACTCGAAAGCCGGGTCGTCGCTGCCACGCACCGAGTCGAGCGACTCAGGGTTCAGTTGGAGGCATTGAATCCTCGTGGCGTATTGTCTCGCGGCTATGCCATATTGATCGACAAATCCAGCGGCCGGGCCGTACGGCAGCCTGATGACGTCCAGCCCGGAGCTGCAGTCCGTGGTTTGCTGGCCGATGGTGAAATCCCTCTGAAAGTCGATATGGTACAACCCGACAACTGAAGAACTCAAAGGCTGATAAGCATCATGTCATCCGAAGACGAATTCGAATTGTTCGAAAACAACGACCACGGCGAGCAGGAGGCGGAGACAGACGCGGGGGAAAGCTCGGGTCCGGCCGCCGGTGTCGAGGAACCTGCTGCTGCCCCCCCAGCGGACGGCGAGCTCACTTTCGAGACTGCCCTTGAGCAGCTTGAGGCGATCGTCGAGAAGATGGAGAGCGGCCAGCTCAGCCTCGAGGATTGCATGAAGTATTTTGAAGACGGCACGCGTCTGGCGAAGTATTGCGCTGGCAGGCTCGAGGAGACCGAGAAAAAGGTCGAGCTTCTGTTGAAGAAATCCGGTACGATCGAGTGGATCCCCCTCGACGACCAGTGATCTTCCACCGTCCTTGAAAAGTCACAAGTCCTTCCGCCCCAAGACTATAATATACGCTGACCATAATACGGGCTGGCCGGTGTTAAAAGAGCTTATTGCACGGATTTGTGGTGGGCTGTTTTGCTGGCGATGGGCCGTTATATTACCCAATGTCGTACGCCCAAGGCCAAAAGATCACATGCCCGCATTGCGGCGCTGAGGCGTTCGTCAAACTCGAAGCGATCATGGACGGCTGGACCAAAACCGATGAGGTAGCTGCCTGCTCTGACTGCAATGGGGCATTGGACGATACGGATTCTTCGCATACCTCCGACCCCGCCGGGCTGAGCGCTTTCCTAGGCACCGAGAAGGCGGTGCCGGTCCAGGTGATCGATGACAGCGGCAAAATCGGTTTCTGCCGCGATTGTGTGAGCTACGCCGAGCACCCGTTCGCCATACGATGTATGCTGCACAACCGCGTCATTGAACCGATGGACAGTTGCAGCGACTACGATGAACGTAAGGATGGCACGTAGTGTTCCGACACTGCTTGATTCTGTTGGCCGTATTTATTGTCGGCGGTTGCCAGACCACCCGTTCGCGGGCAACTGCCGGGCAGTGGAGGATCGGCCATGCGGAACCGACGATCTACGCGGTCGAATACCATCCATATGGCCCGGCGTTGACGCGCTCGCTGGCGGCGCCGCATCCGAATTTCGGCGGCTGGGGTCGTTCACGAATGCAGTCCGATTTGCGATCCCTCAAACGCCTTGGTATAAATGAGATACAGATTATTGTCGAGGCGGGGTGGTTACTCGAGAATAACGAAATGGCAGCACGGATTCCCGTTTTTATCCAGGAAGCCGAGCGCCGGGCGCCGCAGCTTTCGGTCGTCCTTGTGGTAGACCTGAAGCATCTGCAGTCCGCGCAGCTGGAGGCGTTTCTCGAGTTTTGCATGACTCTGGAACTGCACAAGTACCCGAACTACGTTGCGATTGAGGGTACGCCGGTGGTCGTGTTGCGGCGCGCCGAGGCGTTTCCGGATGCGAGACACCTCGGGCTGCAATTTGAATACCAGATCTGGGAGCAGCCGCCGGGCTTCGGACCTGGAGAACTGAATGCCGAGCGTACTGACATTCGAGTCACAGCGGGAGCCGTATCAACGGCGGATGAATGGCGGGTCCCGCGGGAGAATGGCCGCACAATCGCTACGGCAATCCGGGCTGCCCGACAACTGCTGCCGCGACGGCTGGTCATCCGCAGCTGGAACAACTTCACGGACGGCAGCTTTCTGCAGCGAAATTCGCTGGATGGCAATGCGGTCTACGAGCAGGCCTTGAAGGCGCTGCGGGACGATGTCCAATGAATGTTCTGCCGACCGAACTCCCGGATGTGCTGTTGATCGAGCCCCAGGTGTTCGAGGATAGCCGTGGCTTTTTCTTCGAGTCTTACAACTACCAACGCTACGCCGAGCACGGGATGACGACGGGCTTTGTCCAGGACAACCATTCGCGTTCGGTCGCCGGCACGGTTCGCGGCCTGCATTACCAGCTGAAGCCCGGGCAGGTGAAGCTGGTGCGCGTTGTTGCCGGTGAGGTCTGGGACGTAGCCGTCGACATCCGCCTGGGGTCGCCCAGCTATGGGCAGCACACCAGTGTCATCCTGTCGGCGGCGAACAAGCGTCAGCTTTATATTCCGGCTGGTTTCGCCCATGGGTTCTGCGTTCTCAGTGACACTGCGGAGATCGAATACAAAGTCGATACCTCTTACGATCCGGATAAAGAACGCGGTATTTCTTTTGCCGACGAAACGCTTGCCATCGAGTGGCCGTGCGAGTCGCCGACCTTGTCAGACCGGGATGCTGCCTTGCCACTGTTGGCTGAGGCAGAAAACGATTTCAAATATTGACCCGCCCAACTATACCACCCGCCTCGCCTGAGTCTCGCTGTCAACGCATCGTTCGTATGCAGCAACAGCACTGTGATTTGCTGGTCATCGGGGGCGGCGTGACCGGCGCCGGCATTGCCCGGCAAGCAGCGTGGCTGGGACACAAGACTGTGCTGGTCGAGCGCAGCGACTTCGCAGCCGGCACCAGCAGCCGCAGCACGAAGCTGCTGCATGGCGGTCTGCGCTACCTTGAGCAGATGCAGTTTGGCCTGGTTTTTGAATCCGTGCGGGAACGCATGGCTGGTATGCGCATGGCACCGCATCTGGCGCGGCCGCTGCCGTTTGTTTTTCCGCGCTATCACGGTGACAAACCCGGCATGACCAAGCTCGGCCTTGGTCTGTGGATTTATGACATCATGGCCGGGTTCCAGTCGATCAAGCGTCACTGCCGTTTGTCACCGTCGATCCTGCACGAGCGGCTGCCGCAGTTGCGTACCGACGGTCTGTGCGGCGCTTACGAGTATTATGATGCACAGACGGACGACGCTCGGTTATGCCTGGAAATAATCATCGATGCTGCGGCGCTTGGCGCCAACGTGCTCAACCGCATCGAGCTCGTCGACGCCTGTCGGGATGGTGAGGAGTGGGTATGCGGAGTTCGCAATCTGCTCGACGGCGGGCGCAGCGAACTCCACGCGCGGCACATTGCCATCGCCACAGGCCCATGGCTCGGTGACACAGCGGCGCTCTTTGGTGGCGGCAGTGGCCCGGCGATGCGGCCGACGAAGGGGGTCCATGTCCATGTGCCCAGCGACAAACTGCAACTCGACGCGGCGGTCGTGATGACGCATCCGGATGACGGTCGTGTCATGTTCGCGATCCCCACAGAGACTAATGTCCTGGTCGGCACGACGGATACGGATCATGCCGGTACCGGAGCGGAGCTCGCGGTCACGGTGGCCGAGGTGGAGTATTTGCTGAGCGCTCTGGCCCACTACTTTCCGGATGCACAGGTCACACCGCAGGACGTGCACTCGGCGTACGCCGGGCTGCGGCCGTTGCTCGGCGGCGGCGGTGGCAAAACCAGCCAGATCTCGCGCGAACACCGGGTATTTGAACTTGCGCAGAACGTCCATGCGATTGGCGGTGGCAAGCTGACGACCTGGCGAGTCATGGCGAACGATCTGCTGCAGGCAAATGGGCTGGCGGCCAATCGCGAGCTCGGTTCGTACCGGGACCGGCCGCTGCCGGGCGGTCGCGGTATCACGGACCGGGCGCAACTCGAGTCGAAGGCAGATACCCTCGTGCAGTCACGCAATCTATCACACCGGACGGCGCGGACACTGGTGTACACCTATGGCGCGAACGCCGATGCGGTAGTGGCGGGAATTGCGGCGAACGGGGCGCCGGTTTCGACGATCGGCGCATTGGAACTGCCGCCGGCGGCATTCGAATACGCGGTCACCGACGAATACGCGCTGTCGCTCGATGATTTGATGCGCCGCCGATCGCGGCTTTACTATACAGAATCCGATCAAGGCCGGCAGGCTGCCGAGGCAGTAGCGAAAATCATTGCGCCACTTCTCGGGTGGAGCGGCGAAGACGTGCAATGTGAGCTACAGGCGTATACGGATATTTGCGATCGATACCAACCGGTGTGAGCAACTACGCGTGGTGATAGCCGGGTACTGCTCAGTTGGCGAAAGGTTTGTGGTCACCGAAGCTATGGCCGTACGTGTAGCGTTCGTTCGGCAACACAAAGGTGCCGAGTTCGTATATGCCGCTCCACAACCGGCTGACGGTGAACCAGCCGCCGCGGATCAGGCTGTTGGACGGGTTGCCGGTCCCGTGTATCTCGTTCGGGATAGCGGCCGGACAGGCCACGATATTGAAAATACCGCGTTCCGCCTTGGCCACCATGGCGTCGACCGTGTTATCTAATGACAGGGCTTCGTCTTCTCCGCGCTGATAGGAATATTCACCATCGAAATGCGTCCCGATCCCATGGTTGTCATGCGGGCTGGCGGTCCAGAAGCCGCCCAACTGATATATACCGACACCGGCGCGACCGACGCCGTGCGAGATGCCGCGAAAGACACCAACAATTGAGCCTACGCTGCGTGAGAATGCCGGATTCTCCATGGAGTTGATGCCGCGGTTGTAGCCTTTGCACACCTGCATCGGCAATTCAATCCAGCAAGTACCGATGTTCACCACGCCGTGTGCCCCCTTTTCCATCATGCCGCTGCCGACTTCATCGGATGCCGTGACGTTCCAGGAAATTGCGACTGAACAGAATACGATGGTGAGCAGGTTGCGTGTTGTCATGGCGTGGTTCCCCTATGGTTTGGTGTGTTCGCTGGCGCACATGCCTATCGGCGCTGGCCATAATCTAACCATGCACATGTCCGATTCAACTGGCGACAAGAGGCATTGGCCATCATTTCAAACGCCTGTACTCGGTCATCAGCGGCTTGATCAGCTTGCGGCTGTTGCGGCTGTCGATGCGCTTGCTGAAGACCGGTGCCAGCGCCACGAGTTGCGGGTATCGGGGCAGGTCGGCGCGGTCCAGCACGCTCGCTTGAAAAGCGTACAGATCTGTCGCCGTCACGTCGTTGTATTTCGAATTGTAGAGTTTGCCTCTCACGGCATTGTCACACTGGATTTCTTCGCTGATTATTGCCGCGAGTACAACCTGCTCCGCGTGTCTCGTCCCTTTTCCGGTCAGGCACCGCTCGGCCAGTTCAGGCACCGGCCTCGACATCAGATACGACCGAACCAGAAGTGTTGTGGCAGACTCCGTCTTGAGTTTGTCGATGCCAAAGCCGAGCACAGTGAGCGAACCGCCGGTCTTGACGTCAATACAGCGAAAGCCGACAGTCGGTCTGCCGGCGAACAGTGTCCGATCGGGGCCGGTCAGTAATTTGTAGAATACACGGGATTTCGAGCGTTTGGGCAATCGGAACTTGGGCAACTGCCCGAATCCGGTTGACACAAGGGCGTCTTCGAGGAAGTGCTTGGTCGCCAGTGTGCCGCCGTTGGTCGTACCCTTGATGGCCACGCCGCGGTCATCGAGCAGCTCCATCGCCGCCGGATCAGTTTGCAGCGAGCCGGCGATCAGTACATCGCCGCCGGCAGCCAGAATATTTCCAATACCATCGCGTGTCGCCAGATCGATGTCACCGCCGACGATCGCAAAGCGGTGGCGGCTCAGGGCCTGAATGTCGATGGCGCCGTCGTAACGGCGTTCGAACAGATCGACCTGCGCGCCGGCGCCGGTGAGGGCGTCGACCACTGGTTTGAGTTTGAGCATGGCCAGGTCATGTACCGTAATGAGTACTGTACCGGTCCCTGCGGAGCGGCGGCTGGCAAAGGTCCGCCTCGAATTGCTGCGGGCCTGAACGATGCCACCCGAAACGGCGCGCACGGAGAGATCGAGGTGCGACAGAAACTGGGTCGGCGTCGGTACGAACGGAATTGCGAACTCTGTAGACTTACCACTGTGCAGGGGGCGAATCGTAATTGGCGCACCGGCTTTTTTGCCGTCGACGAACAGGTGCAGTTCGATTGGGCCCGGCGGACTGCCTTTTGAATTGTTGACGATGCGCCCGTGGATGGTGTTGTCGTCGGTGTTTGTATAGACCCGCTGGGGAATTTGCAGCCTGTCGACTGTCATTGGATACCGCACGGTCCGTTCGAACCGTTCTTCGGCGAGAATAGTGTTGTAATAGTGCACCGTGACCACTGCGACGAACCGGTCGTGCGGCCGCGCCTGATGGTCGACACGGGCGCTGACGACGTTGTCGATCCGCGTGACGGACTGCCCTGGCACGTCGTGGACGGTGCTGCCTGCCGCGATCGGATTCGCTGGCCCGGAGACAATACGCATCGTCACACCGAGGCTGCCGGCTGCCTGTGAGGCAAGGCCATAGTTGCGCAGCGATACCGAGGCGGAGAAAGTCTCGCCGATACCGAAATACCCGTCGCGGTTGTTTTCTTGTAAACGGATCTCGATGTCCTTGAAATCCGGATGGTCGCGAAAGAACGCAGCGCGGTCGTTGAAGCCGTTGCGGCGCTGGCTTTTGCCTGCGTCGGCGATCAGGTCCTTGTATCCCTGCTCAAAACCGGCGCGCCGGTGTGCCAGGGCGGTGCCTGCCTGATGTTTGCTGCGATAGGAGCCGGCGTCCGTGTCGGGATTATCATAGGCATGCTGCCTGGCTGCCCGGTGCGCTTGCGCGTAGACATCGTTATAGGTCTTGTTCCAGGAGCGCTCACGCCAGTAGTCGAAGGCCTCGTCACGAGCTTGAGCATGATCGCGGCCGTAGCGTTCAGGATCGACATACTGCCCATACACCTCGTCGGCGACAATTTGCAGAATGTCGCTGAACGTCTCGTCGAAAGTTTCATCATAGGCCTCGGCCGCTGCGACAAAGTAGGCGTCGCGATATGTCTCTTCGAAGTGCCGCTGCAACGGCCGGTGCGGGTACTGCACCACGTCCGGGTCGAAATATTTGAAGGCCCAGTTTTGATCGCGACCGAGCGGCACGTCGATGGCAACGCTCTCGACTTTGCCGGCAAGCGTGTTTATCCGATCCTTACCCGCTGCGAATTCCGCATATTTGTCATGGCCGCGAATCTGTGACGGTTTACTGGTGCGACGTTTGTGTTTGGTCACGTTGTAGGTCGGCGTGTTGAATAATGGCTTCTGCGGGCGCACCGACGTAGCCGGGGTCCACGCGGGCGTAAGACCGGAGAATGGTGTCTTGAACGAAGCCGCACCGCTGTTGTCGAGAACGTATTCAGCCAGTGCGGCGTTGTAGAATTCATCCTCTGCAGCTTTGACACCGCGCGGGTACTCGAAGTGTTGCGCTTCCGCCGTGGCATGGTTCTCGCCACGGGCGTAAGCCTGGCGATAGGCCTGGTGCCCGATGTTCGGTGCGGCCGATGCAGTCTTGAAGCCGTCGTCAAAGCCGCGAGCTGTCAGTCCTGTGGCACGACCGTCGACCTTTCCGTTTTGGCTGGCCTTGCCCTGTGCGTCCGCGCGGCCTTCTTCGATGCCGTTTTTTTTGCCGACCGTCGCGCCTTGTTGGCGGGCGCGGGCGATACCGTCGTTTTCGCCGCGTTCGCGGCCGACTTCTTCGCCGAGGCGTTCAGCCTGGGTGGCAGCGTGGTTGACGGCCAGGTCACGGCCTTCCCTGGCACCATCGCGGCCGTGTCTGGCGGCGGCGCGTTTGATGTGGTGCAGGGCCCGCCGGTAATTGTCCCGCGCGTCGTGCAGTTGTCGTCGCAGGTCTTTGACGATGACGACCTGTTCATCGCACTGATGCTGCCAGTGGCGCTGGTGTCTTGAGTACTCGTCAATCTGCGGTGCCAGATCCCGCAGGGCGTCTTCACAGGCATCGACTCGGGCGCATATCCGGTCGAACTCGCTCCGGCGCTGTTGGAGTGATTGGCGATGCGTATTGGCCAAACCGTTGGAGCGACCGAATTCGGCATCGACGGCGGAAATTTGGGTGTTGCACTTCTTGATCTGCACCTCCAGAGCTTGTAATTCTCCGGCGAACGCGGCTTTTCTGCCGATCAGATTGTCGATCGTGTGGGTCAGGTCTTGTGCCTGTTTTTCGAATGCCTTCGCCTCATGCTGGAAGCGGGCGCAGTTGGCATGGTCATGTACTGCGTTGTCATCACGATGACTGGCGAGGTGGGCGGCGGCATCGGCGTATTCGTCTTGCACCTGTTGGAGCTTTTTTCGGGTATGCGCGAGGCGTGCGTCAAGCCGACCGATCTGGGCCCGATGTTTGTTGGCCGTGTCGGCAGCTGTAGCGAGTTGCTGGCGCAGTTTGGTCAGCCGGTTGTCGGCGTTCTGGTTTGCCGCATGTGCGTTGTTGAATTCGTGCTCATGCTCGGTGATGTGGTGTTGCTGTTTGCCGGCTTCTTCATTGAGTTCACGGATTTCAGCATGCAGTGCCTGGCGCCTGGTGGTGAATTTTTCGAGGGCCTCCTGTCGTTCGGCGACCTTGCGCTGCGCGTTGAGGTGTCGTGCCTGTGCATCCTGCAGCCGTGTTTTGGCAGCGGGAACGTCGAAGTCGTTAACGCTTCCGGGATAATGTTCTGCGGCGGCAACGAGGCAGGCGAAGCAGGTCGCAAAGAGTATGAGTTGTTGTAGTGTATAGTTCATTTTCAGCGTTTCCGTTTGTGTTTGCTGTTGTGTGCTTTGACGCCGCACACCGGACATTTATTCTAGCAATTCTCTTCCGCCGGTATACTATGGCTTCAATCGTCAACACATCACGCATTGCAGTCGTCGGACTCGGACAGTTGGGCGGCTCGCTGGCTATGCGCCTGAAGGAACTGGGTGCCCGCAGTGTCTACGGCGTCGCACGGCGTACAGCATCGCTGGAACAGGCCCTGAAAGATGATCTGATCGAAGCGGGCAGCACAGATGCTGCAGAAGTGCTGCCGGTTGTTGACATCGCCTTCATCTGCCTGCCGGTGCCGGCGACGATCGAATTCGTCAAAGCCAACCTGTCGTACTTCCGACCCGGTAGCATTGTCACCGACGTAGGCAGTGTGAAGAAGGTACTGGTGGACGAGCTGCGGCAGATTCTGCACGACCATGGCACGTACTTCATCGGCGGCCATCCGATGGCGGGCTCGGAAAAGTTCGGACTGGACTTTGCCCGTGCCGACCTGTACACCGAAAAGATCGTTTTTCTGACGCCGACAGCGGACGACGAACTGGAAGCCATTAACCTGGTGATCGAGTTCTGGCGCGAAATTGGCAGCATCCCGATCGAGCTGAACGCTGCACGTCATGACCAGGTCGTAGCATACGCCAGCCATATGCCGCATCTGATGTCAGCGCTCATTGCGAAAGCGACACTTGGCCACAATGAGGCCGATGAACATGGCATGGCCTGCGCCAGCGGCTTTCGCGATATTACCCGCGTTGCTTCGGGAAACGTCGATATGTGGTGCGAGATCACCATGCAGAATCGTGTGGCGATTCTCGCTGCCCTGGATGACTGCCAGACGGAGCTGGCGAATTTGAGGCAAAGCATTGCCGACGGCGACGAGGGGCAGGTCGTGGAGTTTCTCGAGATTGCCAAGCGCTGCCGCGACGATTGGCTGGAAGATTCGGCACGAGGCAGGCAGGGGAATGACAACACGTAATGGGGCGTTATCATGAGTGACAACTATACCAGCGACTTGACCCTGCTCCGAGAGAATGAGTCGAACTACCCGGAAACACCGGAAGCCGGAATACTCGAGGCGTTCGACAACCGCTATGCGAAGCGGGATTACTGGATCACTTTCGACTGCCCGGAATTTACCGCTCGCTGCCCGATCACGAACCAGCCGGATTTCGGCCGGATCTCAATCCGCTACGTGCCGGACGGCAAATGCATCGAAAGCAAGTCGTTGAAGTTGTATCTCTTCGCTTACCGCAATTTCAACACCTTCCACGAAGAATCGGTCAACAGGATTCTGGATGACATCGTTACTGCCTGCGCCCCGCGGCAGTGCATCGTCGAAGGTGACTTCAATGCTCGAGGCGGCATAGGTATCAAGGTGTCGGCGAGCAGTCCTTGAAGACGACGCAGGAGATTTTGAGCGACTCGGCCACGTACCTGGAGCGTCACGGTAGCGAAAGCTCCCGCGCCGATGCCGAATGGCTGATGTGCGAAGCGCTCGACGTTGACAAGCTTGAGCTTTACATGCAATTCGACCGGCTGCTTGGTGATGCGGAACTGGCGCGGTTGCGGCCGTTGCTACGGCGCCGGGCGGCAGGTGAGCCGGTGCAGTACATCGTCGGCGACGTGACGTTCCACTCGGTCGAACTGGTCGTCGGGCCCGGGGTGCTGATCCCACGGCCGGAAACGGAACGGCTGGTGGATGAGGCCCTGCAACGCTACCCCGGCGAGGGGGCTATCCTCGACGTTTGTACCGGTAGCGGCGCTATTTTGTTCGCGATGAATAACGGACTTGATGGCCCCGTGCCGATGATTGGTGTTGATGCATCTGCCGATGCGTTGGCTTGGGCACTGCGAAATCGTGAACTGCTCGCTGCCGAACACATCGACTTTCTCCAGGGTGATCTGTTTGGGCCCGTAGCAGAACAGAAATTTGTATTGATCACAGCGAATCCTCCGTACATCACGAGCTGCGATCTCGAGAGGTTGCCGAACAACGTACGTGGCTTCGAACCGCACGAGGCGTTGCTTGCCGGCGATGACGGCCTGGCGGTAATTCGTCGGATTGCGATGTCCGCCGCAGCCTGTCTATGTACCGGCGGACAACTTCTCTGTGAGATCGGTGCTGCCCAGGGCGAGGCGGCGCAACGGATCTTTGCGGATGCCGGTTGGGCGGATGTTGAAATTCTTACGGACTACGCACGACGCGATCGTATCGTTGCTGCCCGCCTGGGATGAAGTTTGGTAGCGTCCGTTGACATGCCATCGGGCCTGACCTATAGTGGCTTTCCCTCGAAGTTTTCGGTGCTCTCACCCCATCGTCTAGTCAGGCCTAGGACACCGGGTTTTCATCCCGGCAACACGGGTTCGAATCCCGTTGGGGTGGCCATTTCCTTTCTCATCAGGGGAATAGGAGTATGTCTACCGATTCCGCCGAAGCTGGAGTTGTCGACGTGTTTTCTGTACCCCCCCCGGACGTTGCGTATGCCGTGTGTGAGGCAGAGATTCCGGCGCCCCATTACCGCCTGAACCATGCCGTTGCTGTGTCCGAAATGCGGTGAAGACATCGGTGTTGCACTTGCCTCTTCGTCCGCCCGATGGCGATTCTTCAAAGCTTGCGTCGGCTGGCTGGTTGGTCTGGGTATTCAGAAAGGCAGCGAGGGCCGCGGCGGACGCGGCTGCCAGCTACTCGCATTGGTGCTTGCTTTTAGTCAGAACTGGTAGCGTCGAGGGCGGCGGCGATTGGACCGACTAGGTCTTTCGTCCGGAGGTAAGACATCAGCGGCACGGACGTATTGGTACAACTCGGGGGACATATTCTGGATAAACCGGCTTGGCTCGACGATTACAGGTCCGTAATTGCGTTGAATGATCTTCGGGGCGATCAGGTACAACTCGTCCTTTGCCCGGGTCGCGGCGACATAAAAGAGCCGTAATTCCTCATCGATACGTTCGGCCATCTGCGTATCCTCGAGCACCTGATGTTCGTGGATCATCGGGATTGCACCGTCATGAACGTTGAGGACGAAAACGACTTGCCACTCCAAGCCTTTGGCTGAGTGCATCGTCGACAGGATGAGTTTTCCGCCGGCATCGTCATCCACGAGGTTACGGTCGTGAGAGGTATTGGGCGGGGCAATGGCGAGATCCGAAAGCAGGCTGTCGAGACTGCGATAGGACTGGCACATGGCCAGTAACTGATCGAGATCGCGTTGGCGCTTCGGCCAGTCGTCGAAGTTACGCTGGAGAACCGGTCCATAATACTCGACTGCGAGGCGCAGGCATTCGCCAGGACGCTTGACCAGCGGTGCCATGGCGGTCATCAGATCCGCCAGTGGGGAAATGTCGAGTTGACCGGCAGCAGCCTTTGCGATCTCCTTGAGCGCTGCCCCGACGTCCCCGCGTCCAGCTATCTGCTCACAGATGCGCCGCGCCCGCACGGCACCAATTCCCTGGCGCATTTTCAGCACGCGCACAAAGGACAGGTCGTCATCGGCGTTGTGCAGAACGCGCAGATGGGCCAGGACGTCTTTTATGTGTGAAGTCTCGGTGAACTTGAAGCCGCCGTATTTGACGTAGGCAATCTGATTGCGATTGAGCTCGAGCTCCA
>CAJWLW010000103.1 GCA_913042885.1 uncultured Lentisphaeria bacterium
GCGTTCGGATACGGTAGATTCTCCGCAGAAAGCATTTCCCCCGGCCACAGGTGTGTCCTGTACCCATGAAAGCTATTTCCATTACCGCTATGATTTTCGCCGTTGCCGTCGCCTTCGCCGTTGGCTGGCTTACCGGCAGCCATGCCGGATACACGGCCGGGGCCGAGTCGGAGCATGTGCGGATCGATGCCCTGGACGCTCACACGACCATGAGTGCCCAGGCCCTGGAGTCCAAGCGGGTTCAGCGGGAGATCATCAAGATCCTGCTTGACCACTCGAGTCTGTACGAGGATCTCAGGGCGCGGGCCTCCAGCAGTCCGCATTGATCTGGGCATCTGATCGACCTGCGCGCTGCCGCCAGGATCGAGTACGAGATCGAGATGCCGGAGTAAACGGCGCACCCGGGAACCGTCTTACGACGGTATGTACTACGAGCGTGGGTTCTGCGAAAGTTTGCTAGTACCGAAAATAATATGGCCCGCCGGTAAAGCCGCAGTTCTCAGCCACGAACCTGAACTCTCTTCTCGGGGCGGTGACATGACCGTCGCCCCAAAGCAGGCTGCCGGGTTCATGCAACGCCTCAGGGACGGTACTGCCCCATCCTTTGCTGGGATTCTCGCAGGCGATTACGGAATCGGATTCAACCGGAATTGTTCGCGGGGCGTCGTTGTTCGGCTGATCTTTCCAGCCGTCTGTCCCGGTGCAGTAATCTTCCTTCAGCATGAAAAACAGAATCGTGGTCGAGCTTGTGTGCCTGTAGTTCTGAGCTGCGCCCTGCACGTGAAATTTGTCGGCATACTTGGTGTTGTTGTCGGCACCGACCGGCACCCACGAATTCTCCGGCCATAATTCGGGATTGGAGAAGGGGCAATGCAGGAGTTTCTCCGGCACACCGCTGCAGATATCGATCAGGTTTTCGCGAATATTGGTCGTGTTGCCGGAGTTCCAGAAAATTGTCCAGTGTGACATCGGGCCTGGAAAGGTCTGATCGTTGTCGCCCCAGTAATTGAACGCACCCCCGCCGATCTGTCTGAAATTGTTCATGCAGACGATGACCTGTGCCTTACGTTTCGCCTCCGACAGCGCCGGCATCAGCATCGCCACGAGGATGGCGATCACGGCGATCACCACCAGCAGTTCGATCAGTGTGAAACACTGACGAACTGGCCTTGTGAGCTTACGAACCACCAAAAGCTCTACCAGGGTAAAGCACCGCTGTCTCATTTTGTGTTTTGTGTCCTCCGTCGCCCACTCTGAGTATAATATGCAATCGCCAGATATGCGAACGTGGAGATCTGCCGCTTGTCGGCAGTATCTCATGGGTGGCGTGGTTTGCGGGGCCGCCCATCTGCTGTCAATTAGTGTTCGGATACGGTAGCTTCTCCGCAGAAAGCATTTTCCCCGGCCACAGGTGTGTCCTGTACCCATAAAGCTATTTCCATTACCGCAATGATTTTCGCCGTTGACGCCGCCTTCGCCGTTAGCTGTCGGTTAAGCCTAAGCCCAGGACGTGCGACAACCAGTCACCGTCAAATGGTTTGCTTATAGGCCGATGGCAGCAAGAAAGTCGTCGACGCATTGGTCGATCTCATCCTGGAGGCAACTGTCCGGGGCAGCGGCCTCGATGTGCAGGCGGATGACTTCGCTCAGATCCTGTGTGTTGGAGGTGCCGAAGTCGCCGACATCGAGTTCTTCGCAGAGGCTCTGGGCAACATCGGGGGGGCATTCGCACATGATCGGTGGGTCGTTGGTGTTGACTACCGTTACTGTTCTGGTGACAGTGGCTGCCGAGTTGCCCGAGGCGTCAGTGGCGTCGTAGTGAATTTCATAGACGCCAATTCTGGCAAGGTTCACCACAGCACCGCTAACATGAACATCGTTAGAAATATCGCCATCAAAAGCGTCATGTGCCGTAGCACCGGGATCAACATAATTACCTTCCCGGGTTGCCTCCAGCGTCATGTTCGCGTCACCGTTAAGTGTGATCACCGGCGCCAGGGTATCCTGCACCTGTAGAGCCTGTTGTTTTTGGGCGGTATTGTTGACACTGTTGGCGCCATAAATGCCCGCAGCATCACTGACCACGACGGTGACCAGGAAATCACCCAGTGTCATCGTGTCGACCAGCGCCGCCGCATCGGCATAGGACAGATCAGATCCAAGTTCCGTTTGGGTCGTGGTATTGTGGACTGCGTAGCGGATCTGGTCGGTCAGATCACCATCTATATTGTCATGGGCAGTGGATTGGCCCAGTTCCCAGTCCGATCCGGCCTGGATAACCTGCGACTGGCCACCAGCCAGGCTGATCGACGGTTCCTCCAGGTCATTGAGTATCAACGCGAACACCACCTGCTCGGCATGATTACCACTGTCATCCTGAACGTCATATTTGAACAGGTACGTACTCCGCCGGGTCAAGTCGACCTGCGACTGCACGCTTGTTTGCCCATCACCATCGAGGTCAATTAGTTGGATCCTCATAGCGACCTCAACCGAGTCATCGACCCGGTCCCAGGCCGTGGCGGTTGGCAGGAGCAGCTCAACTGAATTCGCCGCCGACTTTATAGTCCAGTCCTGCCGGCTCTTGACCGCACTGCCGTCGGGCTGGGTATACGAAAGATCGTGTTCCCGATAGATGGGGTTGGTCAACCGAAACGCCTCACCCACCAGGTTCTCACTGGTCGATTGATGTTGCGATTCATTGACGTTGTTTTCACCGCCCAAGCCCGTCTGGGTATTATCGCCAACATGGATCACAATATCTTCAAGTGACAGCGTGATCACCGGCGGCAGGGTGTCTTGAACTTCAACACTTCTTGTCGTCGGCTCCGCGGACTGGCCGCTAGCGTCTGTACAGTTGTACTGGATTGTATAGGTGCCCGGGACCCGCATATTGACAATCTGGCCGGAAACCACCACGACGTGGTTCAGATTGCCGTCAACATTGCTGGTACATGTTGCACCCAAATCTATGTACTGACCATTCCGGGTTGCCTCCAGCGTCATGTTCGCGTCCCCGACAAGCGTGATCACCGGGGGAACTTTGATTTTGACGATAGGACCTACGTCAAAATCAAAGGTGGCAACGTAATCGGCAAACGTCGATGTAAGCAGCAAAAGCATTGAGATAGACATTAAACGTGCAGACATTTTCCTTTTCTTTTTCCTGCTGACCCTTTTTTAAGGAATTTCTGAGTCGAACCATTCGGCTCGGAAGCCCGCCGGTTGGGTAGGATCATCACTGGCCAATCCGGGGGAGGATACACGGTCTTAAGGATTGATTACGTATAGGCTCCCAGCTGCCCAGTCCATGGCGTCATGAAGCGACGACGATAGATTTCGCTCCTAATCGAGTCTCTTGTGGCTGTTTGGCATTACTCTGTCCAACCAAGGACTGTGTATAAGAAAAATACTGCCAAATTTCAAGGTTTCTTTTCCGGCGGTAATGGCGGTAAACTTCATGGGCGATGGCATCAGCGTGGCAGAAAATTTTCAATGACTGTCAAAAATTGTCGGTAAATTAAACTAATAAGTAGCAGGTAAATGGGGGTAAAGGACTGTCAGCGGTTCGAGTCTGCTCATTGGCTCCAATAAAATCGCCGTAAAATGGCTATGGCTAATAGGATTTTATTATTTTTATCTTGGTAACACTGATAATGTGACAGAGAGCGTATGGCTAGACCTCTACGCTCACGACACCGTTCTTGATGACTACGGGGAACGTCCTGACCCGGACGTTGTCCGCGTGGCATGCGCTGCCATCGGTGACATCGATCTCCCAGTTGTGCCACGGGCACCGGACAATCAGTCCGTCCTTTTCGGCATGGTAGTTGCCTGCTGTATCGATCATCCGCCGGCACGTGACGACGCCGCATGACAGCGGTGCGCCCTGATGCGGGCATTGGTCGAGCAAGGCGTAGACGTCATCGCCGCGGCGCACCAGCACCAGGCAATGCTTTTCAACGATGACCGGCCGCATGCCGCCGTCGGGGATCTCATTGAGTTTACAGATTTCGGTCATAATGCGGAGGTGTCAGGAGACGCCCGACACCTGTCTCCTGAACTGACACCTGTCTCCTACTCTATCCCATACCAAGTGGCCGCATTTTTACTGAAGATCCGGTGTTCGAGCGCTTCGCCCAGGCGGAACGGGCGCAAGGCGCGGTCTGGTGCGTCAAAGTCCCAGTGTGGATAGTCGGTGGCGAACATCAGCATGTCGTCGCTGCCGATATGCTCCAGCATCTGCTTGAGGTGTTCGGGGTTCTCGGGTTCCTCGATCGGTTGTGTGGTGAAGCGGAAACTCTCGCGGATGATCTCGCTGGGCGGGCGGTCGAGCCAGGGCACTTCCAGGCGGCAACCGCGCCAGTCCTTGTCGAAGCGCCACATCAGCGCCGGCAACCAGGCGATGCCGCACTCGATGATGCTGACCTTCAGCGCCGGGTACTTCTGAAAGACCCCCTCGGAAACCAGGCTGACGACGTGAGCCATCGCCGACTGCGCCAGGTTGACGTGGTGCTCGAGGTAAAACGACGGTCTGGCACCTGTGGCCATCGCGGGTTGGACGCCGCCCCAGTGAATGCCGATCAGCAGTCCGTGCTTTTCCGCGGCGGCCCAGATCGGGTGGAAATGACGTTGACCGTAGAGTGCGCCGGTGGAAACGGAAAAGATGATCTGTCGCACGCTCGGGTGGTCGCCGACACGCTCGATCTCGCGCACCGCCATATCGGCATCGCCCCACGGCACAATCATCGAGCCGATCATCCGCGGGTCCTGCTCATACCAACACTCGATGAGAAAGTCGTTGGCGGCGGCGCACATGGCGGCGGCGAAATCGATATTCGGCTGGATATCGACGGCATAGAGCGGATTCATTACCGCGTAGTCGATCTTCCAATGGTCGAAATGCTGTTGCTGCATGAAGGCAAGATCCCCGCCGGGGATCTTGCCGCTCGGCGGGTGGGCGTCCGCCCGCGCCGCGTATGGCTTCATCTTCGGATACGCGCTGCCGCCCGGGCCTTTGAATCCGGACTCCTTCACATACCGCTGCCAGACGACGGGCAAATAGGGGATCAATTCATCGATGCAGTTGATGGCGCAGTGAACGTCGGCGTCGATCAGCATTCAGGTCACCTTCAATCGGGCGTGCCGCACATGAGAGATTTGCCCCACCTATCTTCTGGGATTTTTAGTGATTGCTCGCAGTGGGGACAGTTAAACTCGACATCACTCATGCTATATCCTGTTTCTTCTACTCGTCGAACGTTTGCCCTGACCAACTGGTGGAAGCTGCATCTGCACGGTTGTCAGCGGTATGGTCGAGGGTTTTGTTGAGTTCCTGGGCTTTCCTCAATTGACATGTTTCCACAGGTTCCTTCTCAAGATGTCGGACACGTCCATTGGCGAGATGCGAAATTCCTCGTCAGTTGTCGAGCGTCTTGATCGGTGCGTTCAATCGTCTTGTTGACAAATAGGAGTCCCTGCGCTGTGCACAGTAGCCGAGTATGTACGCCCTGACAAGCGGAAGGCGGATGCCCGTCCAGGAGAGACCACCGTCGCAACCGGACGACAGGCACGGGAGCGGCATTAGCGCCTGAAGGGATAGGGGTATGCCGGCAGACCTGATTCGTTGCAAGGCGGGAGGGGTATGCCTCAGAGATTGAGCCATTCCAAAAGGTTGCTCAGCACGGAGATGCTATGGACGACACCGCCACCGTCAGGATGCTCCCATGCAAGCGCGCCCGACAAATTAAGGAAATGGCGACCTTCGACTTGTATCTGCACCTCCCCCGCCACATTGTAGCGCCGGCTGTCCGGGAGCGACCCTTCGAGGTCGTTCGGACTATCTAACGGAAGAGGGCCTCGGTGACGCTTTTCGCGCAACCCCAAGCATAGGCTCTGACGCAGCGCCAGTGGCCGCCGAGCGGAGGATAGCAAGAATCGTGAAATATGCTGAATTGCCGAACATTGAAAAACAATTGAGCGCCATCTATCTGGGGACTGGTAGTTACGGTTCGGAGATTTCACCATCAGATTCGTTCCGGCTCCTCGACAGGTTTGTAGAACTGGGAGGCACGTTTATCGACACCGCCCACGTCTACGGAGCGTGGGATACCGCCGGCTACAACGGGGGTTACGGCAACAGTGAAAAGGTGATCGGTGAATGGCTCGAGAAGACGGGCATGCGCCAGGCCATCGCGGTCGGCACGAAAGGCGCGCATCCCGATCTGGACACCGGCGTCTGCCGCATGAATGCCGAAGATATCAACGCTCATATCTCTGAGAGCCTTGAGCGGCTGAAGAGCGATTCGATTGACATGTATTGGCTGCATACCGATGAGCCATCCATTCCCGCCGGGGAGATACTGGGGATGCTTGCCGAGCATGTTGCGGCCGGCCGGCTCAAGGCGATCGGCTGTTCCAACTGGAGCATCCGACGCCAGAAAGAGGCATCAGAGGCGGCTGTCGCACTCGGGCTCCCGGGGTTTGTTGCCAGCCAGGTGGGTTGGTCTTTTGCCAGGGCAACTCATTCAGTCTATCGACCCGGTCATATTGACATGCTGTATATGGATCCCGATATGCTCCAGTACCATGTTGAGACGGGCACCCCTGTCGCTGGATACAGCTCGCAGGCATGCGGCTTCTTCGCCAGGAAGTATGACGGGCTTGATTTCGATTCGCCCGACTTTCCCAGCCCCGGCCTGTCGGCCAAGTACGGAAATGATCTGAGCTACAGCAGGCGCAGAGCGGCCGTCGAGCTTGCCGGGGAGAAGGGCTGCAGCGCTAATCAGGTGGCGCTTGCCTGGATGATACATCACACCTTCCGTGTCTTTCCGATTGCCGGCCCCAACTCGCCACAGCAGATGGATGACACGATGAGGGCGGGTGAGATTGAGCTGACTGACGAAGAATTCACGAGATTGACCTGCGACCCGTCCGGGCACGGGCACGAGTAGGGACAATCCGCCAACCGGGCAGTGGACCGGGCAGCACCCGGTACTTGAGTTAATCAGTGCGTACTACGATATTTTCGGCGCCGAACGGCAAAAGCTCGAATACGTTTCCGGGCTATGCGGGACGGTTCTTCCGGTCGGTGATGGCGACGGCTGGCGATGTTTACATAGCGTGCTGAACTGTAACGAATTGCTCCCTGTGAGTGGCGATGGTTTCCGGCCGGCTCGGCACATCTGAAACTGTGAACGCCAACCCTTGTCCTGATGTATAATCAGACGGCGGAGACAGTCGTCAGTCCTGTACCTCGCTGAAGTCGAGGGTCAGCGGTTCTTTGATGAAACTGTAGCCGAAACCACCGCCGTAACCGATGGCCATACCCCTGATCCCCTTCTTCAGCACCTTCGGCTTGCGTAGCTCCCAGGGCTTATAGTACACCGTCGATTCGTGCTTGGCGTCACCCGTCATCCAATTGCAGAAATGATCATATCCGGGGAACCAGCGGTTGGTATAGGCCTTTTCGTAGCTGATGATTTTCTCCCGGAAGTCATCAAAGAGGTCCACTCTCCGCTTCAGTTCGCGCCAGTTCTCCGGGTTGCCGTCCTTCTGAAATACGCGGTGGGCAGTGACCATCTTCGTCACCAAGGTGGTGAAGTCAAAGTGATCGCGGGTCAGCCGCAGCCAGCCGCGGGCACGGTCGCTGTCCGCCTCTTTCTCCGCCTGCTGCAGAAGCTGTTCCAGCCGCGCGAGTTTCTCTGCCGGATAATGATTGATGTAGATGTCGGCCGTGGTCATCCCCTTTGGATGTTTGATGGGCCGGCGCTCTTCAAGGGACAGAATCTCCGAGCGTCCGGCATAGAGCAGGTCAAAGAATTCAAGCATCGTTGCGCCCGCGTTCTCGAAAACGCCGTCACAATATTCCTTGACGACGGCCTGGTAGTCGAGGTAGGGGTCGCCCATCAATTTGCCGATGAGATAGAATACCGGGCCTACCATTCCCCAGTTGGTCTCCGGAAAATGATAGAGTCCGACAAAGCCGTTCTCATGCAGAAAGCGGATCCGCTGGGACGCCTCCGCCGGGGTGGCGTGGACGTCCATGCCCATGGGAAGCTGGATGTCGAACCAGTAGACGTACCCAGTGATCCCTGCGACCTTGTCTTTCCACGCGTCGATCACCTCTGGCTCCTGGATCGACAGCTCCACCCATACGTTGTCGCCCCAGTTCTCGATTTTCTTGGATGGCCAAGTGGTCGGTCCATAGGCCATCAGCAACACTTTTTTGCCGGGATGCGACTTCTGCAATTCGTCGATCACCCATTTGTGGAGCAGGAACAGGCGGTCGCAGGGCGTTGCCCGCAAACCCTGGTCCTCATAGAGGAAGTCGGCATAAGGTCGGCCTTTCGGGCTCCAGCGATAGTCGTCCAGCTTCTCGCACTCCGCGCATTCACAGCGTAAATAGCCGTCTTCCTGGCCGATGGAGAGCATCTCATAGCCCTCATCGAACTGCCGCTGCATGTGCCGCAGGATGATCTTTTTCACCTCCGGATTCGAAGTGCAAAGGTGATTGCCTGAGCCGGTACGCCGGCCGTCGATCAGGGCAAAGTATTCGGGGTGCTCATCGAAATACTTTCGGGTCGGAACCATCGCGTACCACGTGTGACCGCCGGTATTGGCGGCGATGCCGAGACGATAATTGTTGGCGATGGCCCCGGGCGTCTCGCCGCTCAGCGAGAGAAAGCCGCGGTGATAGGGGAAGCGTCCGTCGGAGTAGGCGAAAGCCGGGGTCACGGTGGTGCTCAGGTCAATTGGGACCGCAATATTTGCCAACTTCGGCACCCGCTCTCCATCCGGTCCGGGCAGAAACCAGCGCACGCCGCAGTATCTCTCGAGAAAAGTCAGTACCGCCCGGCAGGTGCCGCGCGCCGCGCGATTGGGATTCTGCAGCAACTTCTTCTGATCACGGCCGATGAGGAACAGGGTGCGGTCCTTGACGATCATCTTGCCGCCGTCCCACTTAAGACCGCCGGCATCAACCCCGGCGGCGGCCGCCAGCTTCGTGTGCCCGACCGAGATCACTGTACCGGACGGCTTGGCGGCATCGGTGCGCAGTTGTAATTCCGTGTCGGTCACTTTGTAGATGTACTCGCGAAGCCAGCGGGCGGCGATGGTGGTCCAGTAGTCCGCATTCTCCGGGATCACAATGGTCGCACCCGCAATGCCGTTCTTGACCAAGGACAGCTGTGATGGGTCCTCCTGCACGGCTTCTCCTGTTCTAATCGCCGGCACGGCCGGATTACCCTGGGCATAATGCTTTTTGATCGCGGCGGCCCCAAGAGCCCGATCATACATCCGGACCTCCGCGATCGTGCCGGTGAAGTAAGTCCATGTGTCCAGGTAGAAACTGCGGCCGATGTTCACCGGTTTGGCGGTGTATGGGATGGCGCTTTCTCCCCCATCGGCCGCCTTCATCGGTCGGTACTCCTTTTGCTCACCGTTGACATATATTCGCAGCCAATCGCGATCATAGGTAAGCGCAAAATGGGACCATACTTCCAGCTCGGCGGGAGCACTCAAATCGTATTCCGTTTGACTATTTTTGTCGAGAATTACGGCATAAAGTTTGTTGCCGCTGCTGGCGATTCTCAAACAGTAGGAGAAGCGACCGAGGTTGTAGTTCCTGGCGATTAGCGGCGCCGGGCTCTCGCTGGGCTTGGCCCACACCTCGAGGGTGAACTTCTCGGGGCTTAAAGCCGGTGAGTCGGGCACCTCCAGGTGATCGTTCTTACCGTCAAACTTAAGGACATACCCGTCTTCCGACGCCTCCCGCACAGCACCGTGAATCTGCCCGTGCCGATTGCCGCCGCTGCGGTCCTGGACCACCGTCTCGTCACCCCATTCAAAGAGATAATGCAGCAGCAGACCTTCGTCCTCCGCAGCCAGAAGGCCGAAACCACCGAACCACAAGATAGCCGCTGAAAAGTACCGAATCATTTTTGTACCCCTCCAGTAGTGCTGCATTCTATCAGGCTGAGACATGCGGTTAACTCTCTGCCATCATTTTCTCTCAGAGCTGCTACGACCCGGCACGGCCGAGTTGCCCTGGGTATAATGATCTTTGATTGCCGCGGCCGCGAGGGCCTGATTGTAGATCCGGACCTCGGTGAGCCGACCTTGGTGCTCACGACGAACTGCTCGCGCCGGTTCCGGATTGCCTTGCCGATGATCTGCTCGGAGAATCCTTCGCGATAGAAGTTCGCGCCGTCGAGAAAGTTGCAGCCCGGGTCAGCCGCTTGTTGGATTGCCGCCACGCAAGTGGCCTCGTCGCCTTCTGAACGGAAGGCGGTCCCCAGGCAGATTCGAGACACCTCTACGTCAGTAGTTCCTATGCGCGTGTATTGCATGGTGCTGCGTTACGATTCCCGTAGAAAACCGCAATGCTTCAGCGCCGGCTTGATCCACTCGACCGATCGCCGCGGCGCTTCGCCGTAATTGTAAAAGAGAATCTCGTCGGCCCCACTCTCGGCCACCGCGGCCGCGACCTCACACGTCTCCTGTTCACTCGTCATGGCAGGACCAAAGTCGGGATTATTAAAGCCCATCCGGACAGTGAAACCAAGTTCCTGGTGGGGATGCAACTGTGTTCGCAGGGCCTCGATCGTTTCGGCCATCTCGGAAGGCCCCACACCGAACCCCCCGGATGTCACCCAGTCGGTGGACGGGTCCAGCCCGGCCTCCAGTTTCACGCCCTGGGCCGCCATGACCGCCCGCAATTCCGCCAAGAAGCTTTGCTCGGCGCGGGAAAAATGGGCCTCGTAATCGGCCAACGCCGGGACCGCCTCACGAAACTGCTCGATGGTCTCGGGGAGCCCGCGCGGCAGCGCAGGCGCCTCGTCGAAGTAGGTGTCCATGTGCGCGCGAATCTTGTCTCGAAGGGCTTCGACGTCCATGCCGGCCGCGGCCGCCTGCTCTACATCCGCCTCATTAAAGCTGATGTCCATCAGGTCCTTTTCCAGCGGACGCAGGTAGACGCTGTCCCGCTCGTGGTGGTGGCCGCTGACCCAATCGGAGCCGTGGGCCCGCCCGCGGTAGTTGGGCGCCTCCAGGTTGATCGACGCGATCGGATAGTTCGCGGCCAGATCCGCGACCACCGAGCGGACATACGACCTGGCCGCGGGATGGGCCGGCGACATGGCGTGCGGGTAAGAATCTCCGTACACGTTGTGAACCGTGGCCTCCGGATGCGCCAGTCCCAGGCGGGTATTGTGCAGGCAGACATTCCATGCGGAGACGGAGAGCCCGGCACTCACGGCCCGCTCGCTGATCAGACCGAACCAGTCCTGCTGGCTGGCCATCGCGGCCACGACCGGCTTGATCGGACTGTCGGTATAGAATTCATCGCTGGGATGAAAGTAGGCCACGCCGTCTTCAAGAAGGTGCGTCTTGCGCCGTGGATTGTGTGGATACAGGAAATAGCCGGCATGGTAGATACTCGTCACCAGGATCCGCGTGATGCCCAGGCCACAGATACGAGCAACCAGTTCGTCCAGCCCCTCGTCGGCGAAGTCCCAGGCGTACGTTAAGAGACCGGCGCGTTTCATCAGTAAGACTCCTTATGAGTGCTCAGGCTTGCGCGTTGCGGGGTTGCGTCAAGCCATGAAACACCTCGTCGAATCCCCGCAGAATTCTGCCGATTGTCCCCTTGGCAGGCGGCAGGCGGAAGCCGTCGTTATACATAACCATCCAGAAAGATTCGGTCTCGTAGCCCCCCCCGGTCAATCTCGGCGTCATCGCCAATGTAGCCGAACATTCCGTTCGTGTCGCCGCACACCAGCGTGTGGGCGAACGGAGACCGCTTGCGGACCTGCCGCCCGGTCTGGGTGAAGTTTTCACCGGCCGATATCGCGGCCACCACGTCGCCGATGCGTACCGTCCCTACCAGGACTGTTTGAGACGCATCGCAACAGACCTGCGACGCGGTCTTGGGCGATGCGATGACATTCGGCAGGTGTCGACTGCTGGCGAGGGCCCCGCAACCGATGACGGCGAATCGAAGGCGTGGGTTCACTAAAGTCTGGCTTGCAGGAGGTCCTCGAATTTCGAGAGCGCTGCCTGCGGCTCCTTCAGGGACGGCGATATCTCATCCAACAGCTGCCAGGTCCGTCCGTGATCGCAGAAGCGATCAAAATCGCGAGTCTCATAGCCGAATTCCAGATGGGGCGTCGGCACCTCCACACCGTCGTCATGGCGAGACTGCATGGCTGCTTCCAGGATCCCGGTCACCAACAACGTCCTCTCCATGGGCGCCGGCGCGCGCTGATTCTTGATGAAGTGCTGAATAGCGTGCGAATACGTTCTGAAATTCCAGCGGCCCCGCCAGGGGCCGACGTGGTACCGTGTGGCTCGTGGCTGAGCTTCGCCTTTCAGCTGACAGGCAAAATTCCAACGAAGATTGTCGTCGCCGATGCGCACCATCGCGGCGTTCAGACCGTCCGCATAGCGCAGCAGGATTGCGTGGGGCTTCTGAACCGAGCCGTCGGGACTGAAACGCATGGCCGGATGTATCACGGAGTTTGTCGCGATATCACGTTGGCGGACGTCCGACTGCGGCAGTTCCCAGTTCCTGCCCAGGTGCGATGCGTATGCCGTCCCTTCGACGGCATCCTCGGCCGCCATCGCCGCTGACACCAGCTCCGTTGAGATGCGACCATCCGCGGCTGCCGCAATGACGCTATCTCCTTCGAGAAACTGAACGGCAGACACGCCGCCCTGGCCGCCGTCGCGGCGTTCCAGGTTCGCCTGGAGCATTTCAAGCGCGTGGAAATCGTATGTCTCGACAGCATGGCCGTGAATGGCTACCGCGCTCTCGATCGATGCGCCCGGCGGGATGTTGTGGGGCGGGCGCTGCTCGGCAAAGGGCAAAGAGGAACCGGCCATCATCTCGAAACCGAGCTCTTTGCTTGTGCGAGCCATCTCGTCTGCGTGTGCCCAACTGTATGAGAGGTGTTTGTCGCTGAAGACGGGCACCGCGCGGCCCGACTTGCGAAACACCGCCACAATCTCGTCAAAGAAGCGCTTGCGCGGGTACTTGGGCTGCCCCAGTTCGGTGTAGCCGTACTTAGCCCCGCCGCCACCTTCTCCGATCGACAGCACCGCGTCGACAGCGAGTTGCTCACCGCCGGCACATACAGCCGCCGCGATCGTGTCGTAGAGTGGGATTCCGTACTCCCCCGCGACTGCCTCGCTTATGTCCTTACGGCGGACCGGATCGTCGCCCTCGTTGCCTTCGGGGCGGTCGGCACACAGCGAAACAATCTGAATGTCCTCCCGGGGATCGACGACTGTTCCGTCGAAGTAATAGGGTTCCAGAAAGTTCTCTAAGATGACGTTTGCGTGGGAGCGGTGCGTCATCACGTCGAAGACAGCAGCGACCCGCAAAGGCCCCTTTGCCGAGTTATCTCCACCGATGTTCATCGCGAATCTCCTGGTGCCGGTCAGTTGTGTCTCACGCACCCGACCTTACTATTCGTCTGTTGTCAGATTATCATCACCCGCTGAATTGTCGTACCCTGTCGAAAAGTAAGGATCAACCAGAAACCGCCGGATTTCAAGGTGCGATCGTATGACACTGTTCTTGATGATGCGCGGGAAGCGCTGGGAGTGAGTGAGCATTAAACGCTCGAGGTG
>CAJWLW010000104.1 GCA_913042885.1 uncultured Lentisphaeria bacterium
GCCGGCCGGCAGGGTACATGATGACACTTTCGCCGGAATCCAGAAAGCCGACGACGTTATCCAGCGCCCGCTGGATGCGCATGCGTTTATAGCTGCCCATACTGGTGGCGGTATTCGGCATTGGAATAGCGCCGACCACCCGCATGAGCAGTTTGAGTTCGGACATGTAGAAAAAGTCTTCGACCACTACGGGATGCGGCCGGTACCGCCACAACTGGGACATGACGATAGCGGGATCTATCTCGCCGGGATGATTCGGCAGGATCAGTACGCCGTCCCTGGCTTCAAGCCGCTCGAGGCCGGACACGCGAATCCGGTAGCGCAGCGACAGCATGATTCGGACGCACACGGCGAAACAGCTTTGAAAAAATCGAAACACGTGACGGATTGAGCCTTGGTTGGGACAAGCTGCCTAACGAACTTACGTACAGTAAGTTACAAACAGCATGGCATAACGCAAACTGCGTGCCGTTCCAACAGCGGCGATGCTGTTGGCCGGCATCTTGATTTATCGCCTCTGTGCATCTACTGTCCTGATTCGCTTTCTCCCTACTGAACCGGCACACATCCGACTGTCAGATTTATGGCCCTGCGCGACGATATACAGTACGCTGTCAACACCATGCGTGTTATTCTCGAACCGCGTCAGACGCTCGAAACCTTCGGGACCACGACGATTCGCTATCACCTGGTCAGTGAACTGATGGATGAGGTCAACCAGGTGCGGGTGCGCGCCGGCCGTGTCTTTTCGGAGCGGCCCCAGATCATCACGCCGAGTGGTATCGGGGAGGAGTTGCTCGAGGGGTTCGGCGAAGATGCACGCGAGTACATCGACTTTCTAAAGGATCATGGCGAGATGGTGCGTGTGCTGAAATACGGTCTGCGCTTTCGCAAGGACGAAGCGGCCGAGGAACTGGTACATGAATCTATCGAAACCGTCGCCGACCGGGTCAAGGAGAACGTCGACAAGAACGGTGACGCGCTGGCGGCCGTCGTCATTGGTGCCGACGAGTTGTGGGAAGTTTCGCTGCTGAAGTTCCTCGTCGATTACATTCAGC
Source organism: uncultured Lentisphaeria bacterium (assembly GCA_913042885.1). The sequence goes on from CAJWLW010000104.1 coordinate 1,059, forward strand.
GCTCGGCGCCGTCGAACATCCACGACCTCATGCAGCGCTCACACGGCGAATCGTCCGAGACCGATCCCTCGAAAACTGTCCACGAGGAGATCGAAGCCGAGTTCATTGCTGCCGGCACCGACGCCCGCCGCATCAATGAGCTCGGAGAAAAGCTGCAGAAGTATGGCCTCTTCGAATCCTACGAAGACCGCTTCTACAAGCTCTTGCGCAACAGCGACTGATGACTGCCCGCGCCTGCTGAGCTCATTCCATCAAGAAGTGGAGCGGATGCTTTCCTGAACCAGATGCGCGGCGATCGTCTGCACCGCCGCGGTCGTTGGCTGGTGCAGCGCGGTCGATTCGAGGTCGGGCAATATCGAATCTGCTGCGAAAGTCGAAAATACGGATGCCACTGCCAATGCATCGGTGCCGTGAGCTGCGATGAAATGGTTGGCAAATTCCGCATCGTCCAGCAGCACCACATCGAACTGGGGCGCCTCCTCGCCGGCACGCCATTCGACCGGGACTCCGCCCAGATCGTGCGTCGCCACGACGGCGCGATTGAGTGCTTCGCCAGCGGGCAGCAGCAGCAGCACATGCCGACCGCCCAGAGCACCGTCGCGACGATACAGATTCGCACGATCGGCCAGCGGGCCGACCACCAACAGGCCAGGGCGCCCCCGGCTTTGATTCTCGACCAGATCGCCGATCGTCGCCAGCGTGCCGTGGATGTTCGATTCATTGGAGGTCCCGGCGCCGAAGACCATCGTCGCGGGTTCCTCGGCGGCGCGCCCGTCGGCAATGAGCTCCGCGGCAATCGTGTGGGTCTTGCCTACAGCCATGAAAAACAGGATCGGTGACTGCCGTAACTCATCCGCTCCCGGTATTCCTGCATCGCCGGTGGCCAGGCGAGGGGTCGTCACGGAGAAACCCCGGCTGATGCCGCGACTGGTCAGCAGCATGCCGGTACCGGTCGTTGCCATGGCCATACTGCTGACGCCCGGCACGACACGGTACGGCAAGCCCCATTTTTCGAGTGCCTCCAACTCCTGAGTCAGTCGTCCGAAAACACCGGGGTCGCCACCCTTGAGACGGACCACGCGCCGCTTTTCCCGGCACGCGTCGACCATCATCACCTCGAGGACGTCGCGTTCGACGCTGTAGGCGCCGCCGCGCTTGCCGACATAAATCGCCTGCGCCTTCGACGGCAGATGCTCGAGCAACCGCGGTGATACCAGGGCGTCGTAATAGCAGACGTCACAGTCCTGCAGCGCCTTCATGCCCATTACCGTGCAGTAGTCCGCATGCCCGGGACCAGCACCCACGAAGGCGACGGCCTTGACGAACAGACTGCGGATCCGCGACCAGACATTGTCGTTACGCGGGAAGCCGATCACGGTCCGGGTGGCGTCGGCAGCGAACCAGTCCCACCCCGCGGGTACAGTTCCGCGTTGCGTCAGGTGCGCCGCTCTGGAGTCCGCCGCGGCTGCTACGATGTCGATATCGGGCAGGCAGGCCGACAGTGCGGCGAGTGCCGGTTCGGCATCGACGGCTGGGTCGATCGGCAATTCGATGTTTGTCGTCTTTATCATGCAGCATTAGAATGACATCGGCCGTAGAAATGACAAGCCTGCGTCCACTAACGTGCATGATCGTGCAGTAGGCGCACAATTTTCGCAGCCTGGTGTGGCGTTTTAAGCGGTAAAACAAGCCCGTAAAAAGGGCGGTAATAATTTCCTGAATAACCTTATATAGATATGTTGAAATCATCCCTATCGTTCGGATGCAGGCTGGAAACAGAACAGGTGACACGTGACTTTTCCGGATAACTTGATGCGGTGTTGCGATACCGCAGAAACAGTGTTTTCCTAGCCCAGCAGCGGTAGCGTGGCGTAACGATTTGCCAGTACAGCGGCCGCATCGACTCCCAGCCAATTGTCGATCACGGTCGCGTATACACGGCGGAAATCGGTGTGAAATTGCAGATCGCCCCGGCTCAGCTCGGTCAGCGACGGATGCTCGCCGACAACACCAGGGCGCACAGCGTTGCCGAACATAAACAGAGGCGCGGCCTTGCCGTGGTCCGTGCCATTGCTGCCGTTCTCCGCCAGGCGCCGGCCGAATTCCGAAAACGTCACCCCCAGGACACGGTTCAATTGTCCGCTCGCCCGTAGGTCCCGGGTGAATGCTTCGATCCCTGACGCCAGCGTTTTGAGTAGTCGGCCGTGCTGGGCCGGTTGATTGGCGTGCGTGTCGAAACCGGACAGCGACGTGTAATACACCCGGGTATCCAGGCCGCCTGCAATCATTCCCGCGATCAACTGCAGACTGCGGCCAAAGGCGTTCTGTGGATAGTCGATTGTCGATTTGGCACTTCGCACCGCATCACGAATGTCTGCTGCCGCGAGTTCAGCGTTCAGTGCCGTGCGCCGCAGAAAATCCAGTTGCGACCCACCGCCGTCCACTGGCGCGGATTTTGCCGTTGATCGCGCCTGCAGCCGAGTCATCCGGTAAAAGCGTTCCGCGTCATTGAGGGCGATTCCCACCGATGAAGCGCCGGTGAATGCCGGAGACAGTGCCTTGTCTACCGTAATGCCCAGAGTCGGCGAACAGGTCTCCGACAAATGCTGATTGCCGCAGGTGTGATCGAACAGTCGCCCGAGCCACCCCGACGATGAGAATCCGTCGGCGACAGCTGTGTGCCAGATTTCCATGGAACGGAAATGTGATCGATCAGGATTCGGATAGCCGACGCCCTGGACTACCGTCAGTTCGCCGCGGTCATAGAGACGCTGCAGCGGCTGCAGATCCGGGTGAAGTCCGATGTCATCGGTCAGCCGCAGTACATCTTGCGGGGGAATTGCGATCCGCGGCCGGGCCCGATAGTAAGCGTCGTCACTGAACGGCACTACCGTGTTCAGGCCGTCGTTGCCGCCGCTCAACTGGATCACCACCAGAACGCGATTGCTGTTGCCGCCGCCGCCGAGTGCCAGGCAGGTGCTGCCGAGGAACGCCGGCACCGTGCCTGCGGCAGCCAGCAGTCCGATACCCTGGCCGATGAAATCGCGACGCGAGATGCAGTGTCGCGACACTGCAGCGGCATCTGTACGGGTATAAAAGGCGACGTCTTGGCGTTTCATGTTCGGGCCTCCTTGGTCAGCATAACTGATATTGCGGCAGTCGCATCAGATTACCGACAGCCTGCTGCACTGCCGCCGACGCGGTCAGGTGCGCCAAGTCTTCCCGCAGGTTTTTTGTCAGCAGGCTGTGTTCGCCGTTGGTCGGTGGAACCGTTAGCAGTTGATTGGTCAGTTCGGCGATGATTTCCTCCGGCGCCACGAGATCGTTGACTAATGGGTGCGGATCGAACTGAACGCCACGCTGGCGGCTGCGCATCTGCGGATCGACATCGCCCGGGATCTTGCCGTCGGCGATCATCTCGGCAAAGGTGTAGCGCGTGACCAGCCGAGTCGTGTCGATCCAGGCTCGCCCGCCCGGCCAACCCTTGACGTTGGGTGGCTGATACGGCGTTTGGCCCATCAACGCCAGCATGCGCTGGTAGATTTTCGGCGTGTTGACCTGCACCCGCAGCGTTCGTGCTGTACCGACAACTAGTTGCACCGGACTCTTGATCTGATTGCCGCGCACCGCGTCGCTGTAGAACGCCGGGTGCCGCAGGATATCCCGTACGGCTCGGCGGACATCGTAGTCCGATGCGCGGAAACCGGCGGCAAGATCGCCCAGTATTTCCGGCGTCGGATCGGCACCGGCGAAGTACTGCCATAGCTTGCGAATCATGAAGGCGGCACAGGCCGGCTGCTGCAGAATGATTTCGACAAAATCATCGGCGTCGAATCTGCCGGTTTGACCGAGAATCGTTTTTTTGTCGCTGTCGTGCCGTTGCGCCGCGAGACGAAATCCCTGCGGCCCGATACCCCATCCGGTCAGTGCCCGGGCGCCGTCACGGATATCCGACTCGCTGTAATTTCCGGGGCCAAGCGAAAACAACTCCATGAGCTCGCGCGCCAGGTTCTCGTTCGGCTTGCCCCGGCGGTTGCGGGTATTGTCCAGATAGATCAGCATCGCCGGATCCCGGACGATCGCATGCAGCAATTTGCCGTAGCTGCCGACGGCCATTGCGTCGAAAAGCTGCAACTGCGCGAGTATGGCGCGCGGCGCTTTGACCTTCTGAATGCTCGTGGCGAAATGGCCGTGCCAGAAAAACGTCATGCGCGCCCGGAGCATATCCGCCGGTGTCGGCGTCTCGATCATCGACATGATCCAGTCGCCAATCAGCGTCCGCAACCGCTGGCCGTTGAGTTTCCGCTTTTCCTTGCGCTCGTCTTTGCTGAGCTGGCGATGATTCGCTTCGTCTTCCGTGTGCCAGTCGGGCTGTGGCAAGCGGCGATCGGTTGGACGCAGCAGACTGTCGACAGCGCCCTCGAGACCCAGCCTGTACAGTGAGGTGATCTCGTCCCGGCGCCCGCCGAAGCCGGCGCGATTAAGTAGATGTCGAGCGTGCGTCCAGGTCCAGTCGGTTGAAGGCATGTGTACGTCCAGGTAGGTTGCTCGGTTATACGCAGATTTTCCTCGCAGGTTTAGTTGCGGGGATACCGATCAACCAATCGATTCACCGAAGAAGATGCGATCCAGCTTCAAGCGACGCAGCGGCGGGTATTTCTCTATGCTCCATTCGTACAGCCAGCGCGGCTCCTCCAGCCGACAGCGGCACGAGGCGAAAAAGAACACGCAGAAGGCACCTCCGGCGATGGCGCCGCTTAGCGCCAGGTAGCGCAGCGATTTCGGCAACGCTTCGAAAAACTTGCCGGCGATAGAGATATTTTCGATCACCGCATTCGCAGCCCACGAAAAACCAAGCGCCGCAACAAGCGCGACAGTACCGCCGAGAACGACCGCCTTCGCAGCGTTGCGGGCCGACCGGGCGTCGAAAAACCGTATGCGCTTCTGCAGTACGATACCGAGCACGACGGATTTCAACGCCCTCGAAAATACGAAGCCGCCCGATACGATGCCGAGGATGTGAAACGGGTTGGATGCCTGCAACCGGACGATGCCGACGTACGAGATGACGATACTGAGGGCTGAACACGCGATGCCGATCAGGATAGGCGTCCAAATCGAGCGCCGCGAGAAAAACGCCTGCATGAACACAGCTTCGAGCGATGCAAAGACCAGGCCTGAAGCGAAAAAAGCACAGGCAACCGCCGTGAGCCGACTGCTCTCGAGCGTGAATTTGCCGGTTTCGTAAAAGCCGCGGGTCAACGGAAACGCCACGACGATGATGATCAGGCTGATCGGCACAAACAGAAACAGCAACGCCCGTGTCGCGTTGTTGAGGATTTCCGCAAATTTGCCGTCCTCGCGATTGGCCGCCAGCATGCAAAAGTACGGCAACAGCGCAATTGCCACGGCATACGGCACCAGGTAATGGATGCTGTCGGCAATCGTTTTACCGAAAGCGTTGGCACGTACCAGCCCCGGTTGGTCGGACAGAATCCACGAGTAGTTGAAGCCATCGCGGAACTTGGCGAACAAAATCCCGACCAGCAGCGGCAACAGCAGCAGCAGAAAATCTTTGACGTACTGCCGGTTTGCCGTCAGGGTCAGCCGGAAGTTATGCAGGGCGCCCGTCCGTGCCAGCGCCCAAAGGTGACAGGCAAACTTGGCTAACCCGCCGGCAGCCAGGCCGACAGTTGCGATGACCAGGCCGTTGGCGGCGAACGTCGACCGGTCGGGCGATGCCGTGTACAGCACACCGCCCACAACGATGCCGATGAGGATACAGACCTTCACCATGCCGTCGCCCCACGCCGCCCAGAAGAACCGTTCGCGGGCGTTCAGCAGCAGATACGTCAGGCTTGCCAGGCACATGCCGATGAGTCCGGGGACCAGAAGCGGCACCGTGCGGTCTGCCAGTTGCAGCTTGTCGGCGTTGCCGGTCGGATCGTCGTGCCATTGGGTCCAGATGCGGATCACCAGCTGCGGATCGATGATCATCACGATACCAAGCGCCAGCAGCAATAGAAAGTAGACGTTGAAGATCATGCTGCTGAAGCGCCATGCCGTCGCTTCGCCGTCCTGCTGGCGAATCTTCATGAAGATCGGCAGAAAAATCGGCCCCAGCGTTTCTTCGCCGATCAGGAAGATCGAGAGGAAGATGTACTTGTAGATCGTCAGGAAAAAATCACCCTCGTCTTCAGTGAAATAATGGCCGAGGTAGCGATTCTGCACCAGGCTGACGATTTTTACCAGGAAGTGGGCCAGCGCCACCAGCAATGCCGCGCGGACAATCCGGTCACGCCAACTGCGCTTGTTCGTTTTTGTGTCGTCTTCGGTTGTCATTCACCGTCTCGTTGGAATCTCAGCATAATTTATTCGAACTATCGTGCCCGGCACATTGACAAGTGCAGAATTACCCTCATTATATCAAACCAGCCGTAATTCTCAACCGACTCGGGTCGAATGCTCTATTATCTCTCTGAGTTCGCTGGCGACATTTCTATTCTCAACGTATTTCGATATGTCACATTCCGCGCCGGTGCCGCCGGCTTTACGGCCTTTCTTTCCGCTATCCTACTGGGTCCTTTGACTATCCGGGTGCTGCGGGGGTTCCAAACCACCGCACCTGATCATCTCGACGGCGTTGTGCCCGACGAACAACGGGACCTGGGCAAGGGCGAAGTACCGACGATGGGCGGTGTGCTGATCCTCTACTCCGTCGTCCTGGCGATCGTCCTGTGGGCCGTGCCCAACAGTCTGGTAAAAGTTTTTCTCGGACTGTTGATCTCCCTTGGCCTCGTTGGCTTTCTCGACGACTACAAGAAAGTCTCGCAGAATGACAAGGCCGGTCTGTCCGCCCGCTGGAAGTTCGCGTTTCAGATTCTTATCGGTGCTGCCGCGGTCTACTGTCTTGATGCGGTCACCTCGAATCACGTCCGGCAACTGATGGTGCCTTTTCTCAAGGATCCGATCATCGCCGATATGGGGATCTGTGCGGCCATCGCCTTCGGCTGCCTGGTGCTGGTCAGTTCATCGAACGCCGTCAACCTCAGTGACGGCATGGACGGTCTCGCCATCGGCTGTACCATTATCTGTGCCGGTACGTACGCTTGCTTCGCATATGTCTGTGGACACAAGGTCATCGCCGACTATCTCTTCGTACCGTTCGTACCCGGCTGCAGCGAGGTAACGGTCATCGCCGCCGCCATCATTGGTGCCGGGCTGGGGTTTTTGTGGCACAACTGCAATCCCGCCCGGATGTTCATGGGCGATACCGGCAGCCTGGCCATCGGCGGTGCCGTTGGGCTGATGGCGGTCCTCGTGAAGCAGGAGATTCTGTTGCTCGTAGTTGGCGGCGTGTTCGTCATGGAAGCCGGCTCGGTTATTCTCCAGGTTGGATACTACAAAATTACGCGACGCTTGACCGGCACACCGAAGCGACTGTTTCTTTGTGCGCCGTTCCATCACCACCTGCAGCGGCTCGGCTGGACGGAAACACAGATCGTCGTGCGCTTTTGGATCATGGCCATCGTTCTCGCGGCGCTCGGCCTGGCATCGTTGAAAGTACGATAGTTGCCGGCCGTTACTGCGACAAGTGGATCATCGTGATCCTGACTCGCGGCTGCGATGAACATGAGCGTGTGGTTATTCGGCATTGGATATCGCCGTGATCGCCATTACCGGATCGTCGGTCATGATGCCGTCAACGTCCAGGTCTGCAAGCTGTTGCACGGCACTTTCGGTGTTTGCCGTCCATGTACACACCCAGCGCCCAGCAGCGTGGGCCGCTTCGACGAGCGCTGCCGTCACCAGTGGTGCGTGCGGGTGAACACCGCCTATCCATGCCGGCGGTGCAACCTCTTCGTCGAAGGTGATCGCCAGCGCCAACGCAGAGTCGGCTTTGTAAAGTGCTGACACGATTGCCGGATCGTAGCTGTGCAGCACGACGTCCTGCCGCATCTCGAGTGAGTCTAACTCGGCAAGGATGACTGATGCCAAATGCGCTGCGTCGTGATCGGTCTGCGCTTTAACCTCGACCAGAGGTAGCACACGCTCGCGCATCACCTCGAGAGCTTCGGTGAAGGCAGGCACTCGTTCGCCGCTGAAGGCCGACCTGAACCAGCCGCCCGCGTCCAGGCGCCGCAGATCGTCCAAGCTGTGTTCAGCAACAGGCCCGGTGCCGTCGGTGCAGCGATCGACATTGGCGTCGTGCATCACGACCAGTCTGTTGTCAGCAGTCAGGCGGATGTCGAACTCGATACCGTCTGCACCTGCATCAATGGCATTGCGGAAGGACAGCAGGGTATTTTCCGGCGCGGTGTGCGGTGCGCCGCGATGCCCGATCACAACAACCCGGCGCGAAGGTCGATCAAGGGGTTCGAGCAGACGGGCAAGGTGCGCTGCCACGGTCAGTCTTTCTGAACGGTGCGCACGTCAATAATCTTGCCGCCAAAAAGGTCGACGGCGCCCTGAACCGTCTCGTCCTGCTCGGCCTGTTGCCAAAGGTCGGGCGATGACGTCGTTTCCTGCTGGTCCGGTTCAGGTGCTGCCGGCGCCGGCTCGTCAGGCACCAGGGTCAACTGCGGCTCTGCAGGTGCCGCGGCTTCAGGTGCCGGCGGTGCGGACGGCTCCGGTGATGCTGATTCGGGCGTTTGGGGGGCTTCCGGTTTCGGCGCGACAGGGGCGGGTGATGGTGCGGGTGCTGCCGCCGGAGTTGACTGCACGGGTGCTGCCGCCGGAGTTGACTGCACGGGTGCTGCCGCCGGAGTTGACTGCACGGGTGCTGCCGGGGGCGATGGCGCCGGTGCTGTATCGACGGCCGGTAGGATGCCTTTTTCCTGAAGTATTCGCAGCTGCGTGATCAAATCATCGACTTGCACGGCGTGTGCGTCTCGCATCACCCGTAGCAGGGTGGATTCAATATAGATTCGCTTGTTCAGCGTATAGCGGATGTTGCTGTCGCCGGCCAACAGCCCTTGGACCAGCCGTTGCACCACGCTCGGCGTCGCCACCGCCGCCAGCTGCTGGAGATCTGTAAATTCCGCGTCGTTCAGTTCGAGCATTGCCCGCGGATCGCTGACGTGACCGAACACCATCAGGTTGCGCCCGTACAGAAGGATGTCGGCGTAGAGGCACTCCAGATTGCGTCCTTTGTCTGCCAGGTTGTGCACGGCCGCAATTAACGCCCCGGCGTCGTTCTGCAGGATTGCCTCGACAAGATGTGTGAGCTCGGAATGCGACACCAGCCCGAAGACGTCGATCACATCGGATTCACTGATCGGACTGCCCTCGTCGTTGCCGCCGCAGAAAGCGATCATCTGGTCGAAGATCGACTGGGCGTCGCGCATACCGCCTTCCGCCGCACGCGCGATGATAGTGAGGGCACTGTCGTGGACGAAAATCTTCTCTGCCGTGGCAATCTCGTGCAGGCGCGCAACGATCAGAGGTACAGGGATTCGTTTCAGATCGAAGCGCTGACAACGCGACAAAATTGTCGGTAGGATCTTGTGCGGCTCGGTCGTGGCGAACAGAAATTTCACATGTGGCGGCGGTTCCTCCAGGGTCTTGAGCAGGGCATTCCACGCCTGCGTCGACAGCATGTGGACTTCGTCGATGATATAGATCTTGTAGCGCCGGCCATTGGAAGGGGTGTACTGCACGTTGTCGCGGATTTGCCGCACGTCCTCCACGCCGTTGTGCGACGCGCCGTCGATTTCCAACACATCGAGGCAACTGCCGCCGGCAATTTCATGGCAGGTCTGGCATTCGCAGCACGGTTCAATGCCGCCGTCGGCGTTCGTTGCGAGGTGTTCGCAGTTCAGTGCTTTGGCAAAGATGCGGGCGCCGGTCGTCTTGCCGATCCCTTGGGAGCCAACGAACAGGTAAGCGTGACCTATCCGTGATTCCTTGATAGCGTTCTGCAGCGTACGCGTGACATGCTGCTGGCCCACGACTTCCGAAAATCGCTGTGGGCGCCACTTACGGGCAAGTACTTGATAGGCCATCGGGTCTCGGGCGTTGGTCTGGCATGCGGGGCGGGCACCCGCTTTGAAAGATACTGAACAAGTCCATTACTACCGGCCCGCAGGTGGTCCTACAGCGCCTGCCCTCTATGCTTAGAGTTGCTCCCGTCAAGGTCTGGCCCGGTTCACAAGATTGCATCGCATAGGTCCCACGAGCCGATAGCAATGGACTAGTACCGTAGCAGAAAGCCGTCGAAATCCAATAGGTCTAACGAAAAAAATGATCCTGTGCAGAACGATCTTCAGGAAAGATATCCCAGCAGCAGAGACAACTCCTGCCGCAGATCTTTGCGCGCCACAATGCGGTCGATGAAGCCCTTCAATTTCAAAAACTCCGCTGTCTGAAAGCCCTCGGGCAATGTCGCTTGCGTCGTCTGCTTGATGACCCGCGGTCCCGCAAAGCCGATCAGGGCGCCCGGTTCCGCCACGATGATGTCGCCGAGCGACGCGAAACTCGCTGTCACCCCGCCCGTCGTTGGATGTGCCATGATGACAATGTACGGCAGGCCCGCCTCATGATGCCGGCCGACGGCGCCGCTCGTCTTGGCCATCTGCATCAGGCTGTACAGTCCCTCGTACATCCTCGCACCGCCGCTGGCGGTCACCAGCACCAGCGGAATCCGGCGGTCGATCGCCAGCTCAGTCAGGCGCGTCACCTTTTCGCCGACGACCGAACCCATGCTTGCTCCGAGGAAACGGAATTCCATCACCCCCAGCGCGAACGGCCGTTCGTCGAGAGTCGCTGCACCGCAGACGACGGCATCCTTGATGCCGGATTTCGTCTGGTTCTCGGTGATCTTCTCCCCATAGCTCGCGGTGCCTGTGAATTTCAGCGGATCGACCGAGGACATGTCAACGTCCTGCTGTTTGAACGAGCCGCTGTCGGTCAATAGCTCGACCCGTTCCTCCCAGGTGATCGGGTTATGGAAGTTGCATTTGGGACACACATTGAGATTGCTCTGCAGGTCGTCCTTGTGAATAACTTCGTTGCAACTTTTGCATTTCAGCCAAAGCCCCTCTGGAATTTCCCTTTTCGTGGTCACACCTTTGACTGTTGAATACTTCGGCTTCTTGAACAATGAGGCCATGTGTTCGGTTCCGTCTTTGGGTTGAGCCGGTCGCAGACAGACAAGACGATGTCATCAGCCGCGGGCGACAGTCATGATATCGACCGATGCCGCACCCGCCTCCAGCAGCTTCTCAGAGCATACCGCCAGCGTCGAGCCCGTGGTGAGGACATCGTCGATCAACAGTATCCGTTTGTTTGCCAAATTGAAGCGACTCGAAATTACAAAAGCCTTTTTCAGATTGCGCCGTCGCGCGGTCGACGACAATCGTGATTGCGGCCGGGTCCAGCGCCAGCGTTTCAGCAGGTCGCGGTACGGCAGATCTGCCAGGACGCAGAATTCGCGGGCAACCAACTCGGCTTGATTGTAGCCGCGCCGGGCTTTGCGCAGCCAATGCAGCGGTACTGCCGTGACCACGTCGATTTGCTCCGTGCCGTGGCTGACCATCCACCGGTCCCAGACGGCGCGTGCCAGGAACGGGCTGAGTGACACGTTGCCTCTGTACTTGAGCTGGTGTACGACAAAGCGCGCCAGTCCTCCGAAGTCGAATACTGCGATGCCATGTTCCCACGGTCGTGATTGCCGGACACATTCACTGCAGACATCGAGAACGTTGTCAACTGTACCGCCGCACAGATTGCAGTAAGGCGCGACAATGCGCGGCAGATCTCCATCGCATTCGTCGCACACGCCGATTTCCGGCTGGGGAGGGACTCTCAAACAAATCCTGCATAATTCCGGGTAAATCAACTTTCGCATGTACCACTATACCCGCGAAACCTCAACGTGTCCGGTTGCTCAACGCTTCCCAAATTACCCTCCTGAGATGACCCGGCCTTTATAATTCTCTTCGGGACACCCGCGGTCGTGCACCAACTGATCGGGGTCGTCGGGCGGCAATGTCTTCGATTATTTGGACGAGCGCCGCCAACGCCAGGATTCTGACCTTTGACATGAACCGGAGAATGAGACTCGGGACGGTCTATGCGGGTGGCGATGGTGAAGTACAGCAGCAGAGTGAAGACAACGTCAATCAGGATCGAGACGGGCGGGAGCAGGCCGGTTTTCGAATGGCGTCGCCGCTGCCGCTTTGTCAGTACTTCAAGGTAAGCACGTTGAGGTTCTCGAGATCGAGTTTCTCGCAGCGATCCAGAAGGCTGATAAGCTGGTGCTGCTTGGCATTGAGGCCGACCTTGATGATGAGCGTCTGCGAACGGTCGTCGCGGGTCAGGTTGTCAATGGTCCTTTCGATGGTGTCCAGAGTGAGGCCGACGCCATTTAACACGTAGCGATCCGGCAGGATCTTGACCTCCAGCAGGACAGGCGGTGGCTGAC
>CAJWLW010000105.1 GCA_913042885.1 uncultured Lentisphaeria bacterium
AGTAAATGTCGCAGTGATCGCAATCGCACTCATGTCATCCCGGATCCCTTCGGGGGCTACACGAACAGGTCCCGACACCTGCACCCCGTCGGTTACGGCAGCAGACGAGGCAGATACGGCCGGGACCCGCCGATCAAAAGAACGTAACTACCATTAAATCAAGCAGTTACTAAATATACCGCGACCTGATGCGATTGCAACCGGAACGTGGCAGCCGTAAAGCACCGTCTCCTGCAGAAAGTATGGAAAGGCCATAACACTATAAGAAGCAGTTTTCGTACCAGTGCGGCACTTGCCTATTGGCAGTTCGAGGTGTCAGGTGTCGGGGAATATGTGACTCGATAAGCGGCAGGTGCCGAGCAATCCACCTGAAACCAGCAAACCCGAAGCTGAGATTTTTCCATAGATGAAGCGAATCGGTATCCTTACCGCAGGAGGCGACACCCCTGCCCTCAACGCAACGCTCCATGGCGCGATCACGCGCGCCAATGAGATGCGTATCGAAGTGTACGGGTTGATGCGCGGTTTCGGCAGCCTCATGAACGAGGCCGTGCCGCACGTGCATCTCAATCCGCTGTTCCAGCCGATTCCGGAACTCGAGCCGACGCGTGGGGGAACGATTATCGGCTCGTCACGCACATACGTGGATCCGAAGCGCAAAGACCAGATCGACGCCGTCGGCAACCGCCTGCAGCAACTCGGACTGGACGGACTCATCTGCATTGGCGGCGACGGCACGATGAACGGATTGCAGCCGCTGGCCCAGTTCATTCCCACCGTGCTCGCACCTAAGACCATCGACAACGATCTCGGCCTCAACTACGCCGAAGAAGTCGAAAACTGGGACCGGGAAGTCACCGGGGACGGCGGTTTCCGTTACATCCAGCGCCCCGACAGCGGCGCTTTCGATATCGAGCAGATGATCAACTACTGCACACCCGGCTATGCCACCGCAGTGTTCGAGGCAGCCCATGGCATACAACGGGTACGCACCACGGCCGAGAGCCATCGGCGCATTGTCATCGTCGAAGTGATGGGACGGCATTCAGGGTACATTGCCCTGGGGGCAGCCTACGGTCAGCCGGACATCGTGCTGGTGCCGGAGGCCGGCGTCAACCTCGATCGACTGGCAGCGCGGGTGATGGAAATCTACGACGCCCAGAAAAATGTCGTGATTGTCTGCGGCGAAGGCGTCGTCGACGAAAACGGCAACGACCTGGGCAGCGAACATAGCTCAACCGACCCCGCCGGCAACGCCGTCCTGACCGGTGCGGCAGAGGCCTTGAAGCACCTGTTGCTGGAGCGCATTGGCGAGGAATACTTCAACAAGGTGCGGCGCGGTGCGCGACCGGGGTCAGCCGTATTCACCCGGAAAGTCGGCCACACCCAGCGCGGCGGGCGTCCGGTGCGTTTTGACCGGCACCACGCGTCCGGACTTGGCGGCCAGGCGGTCGATATGCTGGTCGATGGCCGGAGCGGTGCGGTATCACTGCTGCAATGGAACCGGGCCCAGGGATTTTATCTGGACAGCTGTCCGGGCAGTGCCTTTATCGACCGATGGGGACACATTCACCCCCGCAAGATGCACCGGTCATTCTACGATAGCGAACTGATGAAACCCTCAGCGACCGGCATCGAGTATCTGCTGCCGATTTTCACCAGCGCGGTCGGCGCCGACGACGTGGAGCATATTCGCCAGACGGTTTTCGATTCCGGCAACCTGACGCAGCCGTATCATTCAGTGAACACAGATATCGACAGACGAATTCGATATCTGAATGAATCCCGGTAAGAGTTCCCTTACAAAAGTGGCGGTCACCCCGTATGCTTCGGGTTCTTGGGGAATTGTGTTGCGGAATGTATTGCGCAGTATTCAGACGCAACCGGAAGTGGCAGAATCGGCGATCCGCACGACTTTATAGGCAATCACTCGTACAACCATACCTTTGGATGCTCCAATGCCCCCGACGATCAGTTACCTCACCGACATCTATTTTGGCCCGGGCGTAATTTGTGAACTCCGCAACCTCTGCGAGGCACACAACGTCGCGCGGCCGTTGCTCGTTACAGACCAGGGACTCGTCGCCCTCGGCATGCATGGGCGTGTGCCGTGCGAGCCGGCTGCGATGTTCGCAGACATCCCGACTAATCCCACCGAAGAAAGCGTGCTGGCCGGGCTCGCCGCTTACCGTGGGAACGACTGCGACGGGATCATAGCACTGGGTGGCGGCTCACCGATCGATTGCGCCAAAGGCATTGCCCTGCTCGTCACCCACCCGGAGCCACTCGAACAATACGCCCTCATCCATGGCGGACTGTCGCTGATCACAGCCGACATGCCGCCGCTGTTTGCGGTGCCAACGACGGCCGGCACCGGCAGCGAAGTTGGACGCGCGGCATTGATCACGGTGGCGTCCGGCGCCAAGCTCGGGCTGATCAGCAAGCATTTGATTCCGACCGCGGCGGTCTGCGATCCGCAGCTCACGCTCGGCATGCCGACGCAACTGACCGCCGCCACGGGTATCGATGCCATCTCGCACTGTGTCGAAACGTTTTGCAGCCCGAAGTTCAATCCCGTGGCCGATGCTATTGCACTCGACGGCCTCGGTCGCGCCTGGAAAAACCTGCCAGCGGCAGTAAAGGCGCCGAACGACATCGCCTATCGCAGTGAGATGATGATGGCCTCGACTCAGGGCGCCCTGGCCTTTCAGAAGGGACTCGGCCTGATCCACAGCCTCAGCCATCCGCTCGGCGCCTTGCAGGAACCGCGCCTGCACCATGGCATGCTCAATGCGATTTTCCTGCCGCACGTGATCCGTTTCAACGCTTCGGCCTGCCCCGGGAAAATGGACGCCATGGCGCAAGTCATGGGCGCCGGCGCCGGCGCAGATGCTGTCGCCAATGCCTTTGACGAATTGAACACCGCCCTCGGCCTGCCCGCCAGGCTCAGCGAACTCGGCGTGACCCCGGCACATTTCGAAGGCATCGCCGAGGCAGCTTTGGCCGATCACTCGACCCCGTGCAACCCGCAGCCGCTGGAACTGGACGATTGTCAGGCCGTCCTTGAAGCGGCGCTGTAGGCGATTGACTTGGATTCCACTTGATGTTTATGGCGTTTCGGCGGGCTGCGCAATATAAGGAATACGGGTGCGAAAGGGAAATCGATTCTCCCATTCCCTGTCCAAAATCCCTTTGCCTTTCTTGCCGATTAACTCTTTAGACGGCATTGTATAGGTCCGATCCCCGGAGCTAACCTCGAACCTCGTACACACACCATGCTTACTGCCACTGAAGCCACTGTAGATTTATCAAAGGACGAGCTTTTGTCGCTCTTCCGTACGATGCTGGTGATCCGTAAATGCGAGTTGGAACTGGCACGCTCGTTCCAAAAAGGCCTCATCCACGGTGCCTGCCACACCTATGTCGGCGAAGAAGCGATTGCCGCCGGCGTCTGCGCCCATCTCAGTAATGACGACGTGGTTTTCAGCACCCATCGCGGCCACGGCCATGCGCTGGCCAAAGGCGTGCCCGCCCGTGAAGTCATTGCCGAGTTGTTCGGCCGCGCCGACGGCGTCTCCGGCGGCCGCGGCGGCAGCATGCACCTGTTCGCGCCGGACGTTGGCCTCATGGGGACCAGCGGCATTGTAGGCCCATGCATCCTGCAGGCCCTGGGCGCGGCCTACAGTTTCAAAGTATTAGCGTCCGACAATGTCGCTGTCGCCTTTTTCGGCGACGGCGGTTCGAACAACGGCGCCTTCCACGAAGGCTTGAACCTGGCAAGCATCTTCAACCTGCCGGTCATCTTTGTCTGCGAAAACAACCAGTTCGCAACCGAGGTCGCCATCACCGACTCCGGAGGCAACCCGAACATTGCCGAGCGCGCGGCGGCCTACAATCTGCCCGGTGTCGTTGTCGACGGCAACGATGTATTCGCGGTCCACACTGCTACCGCCGAAGCTGTGGAACGGGCTCGCTCCGGCGGCGGTGCCACCCTGCTCGAGTG
Source organism: uncultured Lentisphaeria bacterium (assembly GCA_913042885.1). The sequence continues at coordinate 4,004 of CAJWLW010000105.1, forward strand.
CACGACCTATCGCACCCGGCCGCACGCCGAGGGCATGGGCGACTTCACCTATCGCACCCGCGAAGATGTAGACGCCTGGAAGCAACGCTGCCCGATCAAGGCCCTGCGCGAGTACCTCATCGCCGACGGTTGTGCCGCGCCTGACGAGCTCGACGCTATCGACGAAGAGATTGCCGACGCCACGACCGCGGCACGCGAATTCGCCGAGGCCAGCGAATACCCCGACCCCGCCACCGCCTCGCTGCATGTTTATGCCGCCACCGACCGCACCGTGACTGAGCCGGGACCGAATACGACCGATCGCGAACTTTCCTACATGCAGGCAACGCTCGAAGCCCTGACTTTCGAGATGGCAATCAACCCTACGATCTTCGTGATGGGCCAAGGCATCGGCGAACGCGGCGGAAACTTCGCCACGACCACCGGACTCTATGACAAGTACGGGCCTGTTCGTCTCTGCGACACGCCGATCTGCGAACGCGGCTTTGTCGGGCTCACGACCGGTGCCGCGATGACCGGCACGAGACCGATCATCGACTTCATGTTCGGCGACTTCATCCTCGATGCCGTCGGCGAGATCATCAATCAGATCGCCAAGATGCAGTACATGACCAGCGGCGCACTGCCGGTGCCGATTCTGCTGCGCGGTTGTTTCGGTATCGGTCACTCAGCGGCTACTCATCATTCCGGGGCGTACTATCCGATGTATGCCAACTTCCCGGGACTGCGCGTCGTCGTGCCGTCGAATGCATACGATGCCAAGGGTCTGTTTACACACGCCCTGCGTTGCAACGACCCGGTGATCTTCCTCGAGCACAAGGAACTGCTCTCGTCGAAATGTCCGGTCCCCGAAGAGGACTACGAAATCCCTTTCGGCAAGGCCGCGATCGTGCGTGAAGGCGCGGATGTGACGGTTGTCGCGATTGCCCGTATGGTGCAGCTCGCCGGCGAAGCTGCTGCAGGCCTGGACGCTGAAGGCGTCCGTGTGGAATTGATCGATCCGCGCACGATCTCCCCGCTGGATACAGCAACCATTCTCGCGTCGGTGGCGAAGACCGGCCGCCTGCTCATCGTTGACGAGACGTTCGCACCCTGCGGTGTTGGTGGAGAGATCGCAGCACAGGTGGTTGATCAAGGCTTCAACGATCTCGATGCGCCAATCAAACGGCTCAACGGTGCCCATTCCCCGACGCCCTACAGTCCGACTCTGGAAGCTGCCGTCGTGCCGAGCACTGAAGAAATCGCCGCAGCAATCCGGGATCTCATGGCAGAATAGCCCGCTCCGACCGTTTCACTGAAACCTGAAACCCGACACCTGAAACCTTCCCCCATTATGGCAGTAGAAATCACAGTGCCCCGCCTCGGCTGGACGATGGAAGAAGGCATCTTCACCCAGTGGCTGAAGAACGACGGCGACTACGTCGAGGAAGGCGAATCGCTTTACGAGCTCGAGAGCGACAAGGGCATCCAGGAAGTCGAAGGCTTCGACACCGGCATCCTGCGCGTTGCTCCCGATGCCCCGGAACCCGGCGGCACCGTGATGGTCGGCCAGGTTCTCGGATGTGTGACGAAAGACGGCGAACCGCCGACCTGGGAGACGGCCGCTGCCGGAGCGCCGACGCCCCCCGCGACGCCTGACGCCCCGGCTGCGAGTTCCGCAGCCCCCTCGTCCACACCAGCGACCCGGCGTCTGGCGCGCGAGCTCGGTGTCGACCTGACCGCAGTCGCGGCCACGGGCAAGGGCGGACGCATCCGCATCAACGACATTCGCGATGCCGCCGCTGCACCAGAGCCCGCTCCCCAAATTGCGACGACCGCAAATAATGACGAAACCATTTTGATCAGCCCGCGCGCCGCCCGAGTCGCCGGCGAGTTGGGCCTTGACCCGACGACCTTGGCCGGCACCGGCAAGGGCGGGCGCATCCGCGAATGTGATGTCCGCAATGCTGCGGACTCCGCACCGGCGGCATCATCGTTGAGTGCGTCACGCATCCCGATCTCCGCGACACGTCGCACCATCGCCAGGCGTATGGTCGCCGGCGTCACCGAAGCGGCGCCCGTGACGTTGAGTGTGAAGCTCGACGCAACCAATCTGGTAACGGCACGCGAAACAATGAAGAGCGAGGGCAAACAGGCGCCGAGTCCGACTGCCATGTTCATTCATCTGGCGTGCCTGGCAATCGAACGCCATCCGATCCTGAACGCCGAGTGGCAGGACGATGCCATCGTGATCCACGGCGACGTGCACATGTCCGTCGCAGTCGACACCGACAAAGGTCTGCTGGTCCCCGTGATCCGCCAGGCGAATACCAAGTCCATTGCGCAGATCGACCAGGAACTCCGGGCGCTGGCAGCAACAGCACGAGACGGCAAGCTGAAGGTCGACGACATGAAAGGTGGGACTTTTACGGTGAGCAACCTCGGCCTGTATCCTGTCGATGCGTTCTCACCGATCCTCAATCTGCCGCAGTGCGCCATTCTCGGCATCGGCCGGATCAATCACGAACCGGCAGTGGTCAACGATACCATTGTGCCGCGTCACATGGTGACGGTGAGTCTGACCATCGACCATCGGGTCATCGACGGCGCCGACGGCGGCAGGTTCCTGGAGTCCCTGTGCCAGTGCCTGGAACAGCCGTTGCTGTTTTCGCAATAAGGCGGCTTTCCTTACTGAATGTCAAAGGCACGGCGCCCACTTTTAATTGGTCGGAATCTCGCGAAATGTGTTCACGATGTCGTCGGCGCCTTGCCGGATCAAATCGAGCACCGACCCTTCGAGGATGAGTTGAGCGCCGGAAGCGATCTGCTCCGCCATCGTCTTGGTATTCAGACCAGCACCTACCGGAATACCTGCAGCAATTGCCACGGACTCGATCCGGTCGATCGCATCGAGCAACTCGGGATTGGCCATGTCGCGGAATCGCGAGGTCGTCCCGGACATGTCGTTGGGTCCGTAGATCAGGCCGTCGAGACCGGGGACACTGATCATTTCCTCGATTTCGTTGACGGAGTGAATGCTCTCGACCTGCACGACGCAGAAGATCAGGTCGTTGGCGAGCCGGGAGTACTCGTCCTCGTCTCGGCCGTAGTTCGCCGCATAAGTATTGCCGAAGCCGCGGCAGCCATCCGGCGGGTAGCGGCAGGCAGCGACGGCTTTTCGAACGTCTTCAACCGTATTGGTCTGCGGTGTAACGATGCCCTCGAAACCCATGTCCAGCATTTGCTTGATCATCACCATGTCATTCCAAGGCACGCGGACAAAGGGTACGGTCTCTGTCCCCTTGAACGCCATCGCAATCTGGTGCAGACCGACCCGATCGAACACTCCGTGCTCGCCATCGACTACTACCCAGTCGAATCCACAGCCGGCGATTAGACCAGCAGCCACGGCTGATTCCAGATCGATCCAGATGCCGACAATCGGTTCGCCGTTTCGCAGTTTTTCTTTGAGGCGCAAGGCGCGCTGATTATACATGGGGTACCTTCTTTGTGTTTTTTTGAGATCCCTGAAGGTAGTTCGGGTCGCCGCTCTGTCCAGCGGCGCCAATTCTGAATTGTGACAACACGAACCTGCACACACATGCTTGCACGAAACTTTGCTACCGTACTTTTGTCCCTGGTCGCGGGCAGCAATATAAGCCTGGCGATCCCGGTGATCGTGCACCCCACCGCCGATGTGCGCGGCGAAGTTATTGCAGTGGAGGAAAAGGCCGGCCGAACGATCGTCGACGTACGCAGTGCCATTGGCATTGGCCGCATGAAACTCTCGGCAGCCAATGACCAGTGGCCGACGACTCTCGTCCTGCGACTGCACCTGCGCGGTCTCGAATCACTGCACATCGGTAATGGCACGAGCTCGATCGACATTTCAATCCTGAGCTACGAACCGCACAGACAATTATGCGAAGTTGTCCACGCCCCCGGAGAACGCAGGCAGTCGGTTGACGAGGAGTCACCGTTTTGGATGCCGGTTCAGATCAAGAATACAAAAACTGCGGGCCAGCCGAAAATGCCGCTCCTGGACGGATACTTTGAAGTGACGCTTCCCGCAGTCCTGTTAAAGGATAATCCGCAAAGCCTTTCCATTCGATGGATCGATTTTTACCGATGAAAGAAACCATCCAGCAGACCCCCACGTCCCTTCTCCGATTTGGTCATGCCTCGGTCGATATCACGCCGCCGGTCGGCATCTATCATCGCATGTGGGGCGCCGCAAGCCACGACCGCGCTACCGGCGTGCACCGTCCGCTGCTCGGGGATGTGATGGTCTTTGAAGCATGTGACGGCTCGGCCCGCATGATTCGTGTCCAGTTGGATATGGTGATGCTTCTGGCATCCGATCACAGGGCGTTGCAGACTGCAGTTGCGGCGTGCGCAGATACTGCCATCGAAGACATCGAAATCACCTATTCACATACGCACGCGGGTGGTGTATTTCTGCCCGATCGCCACGAACTTCCCGGCGGCGACCTGATCCCTGGCTATCTTGATGAGGTCGCAGTGAAACTCGCGACGACCGCCACCGAAGCTATCGCCGCGGTGCAATCGAGTACGATCAGCTATGCAACTGCACGATGTGCAATGGGGGCCAATCGTGATTGCTGGGATGCAGAGCGCGGGATTCAGGTCAACGGGTTCAATCCCGACGAAGAATCGCAGCTTGCGGTGACCGTCGGTCGTGTAACCGATGGCACGGGCCAGCAAACCCACACATTCGTATCCTATGGTTGTCACCCGATCACTTTGGCATGGGATAACACGTTAATTAGCCCCGATTATGTCGGTGCCACTCGCGCGACCGTCACCCAGGTGACCGGGACACCGACAATTTTCCTTCTCGGTCCCTGCGGCGAGATCGGTCCGCGCCACGGACACGTCGGCGATACAGAAATTGCGGACCGCAATGGGCGGCAGCTCGCATACGCCGCGCTTAGCGCACTCGAATCGCTCGGCCCGCCGCAACAGGATTTCAACTATCTTGGGCCGGTCATCTCCGGCGCCACCTTGGGCTCATGGGGCTACAAACCAATGGCCGATGGCCATTCGCGCCAGGCCGGAAGGTTCACCGTCGTTCGCGACAGCGTCGACCTGAAAAATAACGTTCTCCCTGATACCGCCGACATCCAGGCAGAACTCGACGATTGGAACCGGAAGACGGAGGCTGCAAACGCTGCCGACCGAAAGCAGGAAGTCCGCGACTGCAGGGCCCGCGCCGAGCGCTGCCGGCGTTGGTTGGCACGTATCGCCGATGCGCCAACGAATACGCACCACAGGTGGCACTACACTGTCTTCCTGTGCGGCGACGCAATCTGGGTGACTGTGCCGGGTGAACCATACACCCTGATCCAGACATCCCTGCAGTCGCAGTTTTCGGAGCACGTCGTTCTCGTTTCGCCGTTGTGCCTGGGCGCTCTAGGCGCATACGCCCTGCCTCGCGAGAAATACGGTCTCGGGCTGTACCCGGAAGAGGCGACAATGCTGGCACCTGGCGCGTTGGAAGATCTTATCGACGCTGTAACCGCAACTATTAAGGAATCAAATGGACGAGAAGATTACGCAACGGACTCAGGAAAAGTAACGGATAAATAGATGAAGGGAGTCTGCCTGTTTGCGTATCCATTGCTTTTTCTGAATCCGTTGCTATACATCTGTAGTAACTGATGCATCAATCCTGCCAAAATCTCAGCGTCCTGATTGCCGGTTGCGGCAGCATCGGCAAACGGCACGCCCGTCTCCTGACCGAGCTGGGACTTACAGATCTGCGGGCCTGCGATCCGAATCCGCAGCAACTGCAGAGCCTTCAGGCAGAGGTGCCAACCGTAGAGCCCGTCGAATCGTTCGCCACCGGCCTCGAGGCACAGCCCGATTGCGTCTGGATCCTGACCCCTCCGCAACTGCACATACCCATGGCAATGGAAGCGCTTCAGGCCGGCTGTCACGTGTTCAGCGAGAAGCCGCTATGCGAGACCACCGAAGAGGTCCCAGCCCTCGAGCGCCTGATTGCCGAGTCCGGACTCAAGATGATGGTGGGCCTCTGCTTCCGCTACCACAAGGGACTGCGTCACGCCAAGGAACTGCTCGATGGCAACACCATCGGACGGCTCGTCTCGGTGCGGGCCCTGATGGGCGAACACATGCCCGACATTCGTCCGGACTTCCGGCAAGTCTGGACGCCAACTGGTATCAGTGGCGGCGCCTTCGATCTGATCCACGACATCGATCTGGCGATCTGGTATGCCGGCCAACCGGTACGTCGTGTCGAAAGCGTATTCGGATCTTACAGCGATATTGGTATGGAAGCTCCCGATGTCGTCGAAGTGCTGATCGACTTTGAGGATCGCTGTTGCGCCAGCGTCCATCTCGATTTTTTCCAGCGCCCGCGACGGCGTCAGATCGAGTTGATCGGTACCGACGGCGTTATCATGGTCGAATTCGCTGAATGGAACACCTGTACCGTTTCCACCTGGCGCCAGGAAACGGGCGTTTGGGCCCATGAACAACTGAAGACCGACCGCGATGACATGTTTCGCGATGAGGATTGTGAGTTTCTCGAAGCGGTCGTCGAAGACAAGCCTATTCACTGCACTGTCTCCGAGGCACTGAAAAGTGCCGAAGTCGTCACCGCCGCCCGTTGCAGGCAATAGTTTTGAGGAGAGACTTCTATGGCATTTGATCTTGCCACCCTGACACCAGTACCAACCGAGCCGGTGCAAACCGCCTGGCGCCGTATCCAGACACCTATCCCGGTGCCGGAATCGATACCAATCATCGAACAACTACGTGCCGTTGAGGCGCGTTCGATGGCGGGCATGCCGCCAGTTCTGTGGGACGAAGCCGAAGGTTTTCTGGTTCGCGACCGCTTCGGCAATCAGTGGATCGATCTGACCAGCGGCATCGTACTGGCCAATACCGGGCATGCCCATCCGAAAGTCTGCGCCGCTATCCGTGACGCAGCCGATGGCAAGCTTCTAGGGACCTACGCCTTCCCACAGGAGCGACGTCTGGAACTGCTGGAGCGACTGGCAGAATTGTCGCCGGTGAGTGATTCCAAGGCAATCCTTTTCAGCGCCGGAACCGAAGCAACGGAAGCCGCCATGATGCTGATGCGGCGGCACGGCCAAACGATCAACCCCGGCAAGGTCGGCATCCTCAGTTTTGCTGACGGCTATCACGGACGCACCCTCGGTGCGAATCTGGCAATGGGCTCGGCGAAATGGATAGACGACTACGCCCTGCCCTTTTATCAGATTCCGTTTCCCTACCGACCACGCTGGCCGTGGGACGACGCAGCCGACGACCCGACGGGTGAGAAGGCTTTCGAGCAATGCCTAACAAAACTAGAAGCCAATGGGGTACGCGCCGAGTCAATCGCCGGATTCATCGGTGAAGCACTTCCGGGCTGGGCTACCTTGCCGATGCCGGGAGGCTTTGCAAAGGCGCTGCGGGCTTGGTGCAACGCCCACGACATTCTTCTCTGTTTCGACGAGGTGCAGTGCGGCATGGGACGCACCGGTCGCTGGTTCGGATTCGAACACTGCGATATCCTCCCGGACCTGATCACCCTTGGCAAGGGATTGACCTCCAGCGTGCCGGTCTCTGCTGTTGTCGGACGTGCGGACGTTCTTGACCTGCCGAATCCCGGAGAAATGTCCAGCACACACGGTGGCAATCCGGTGGGTGTTGCAGCGGCGCTCGCCGCGCTCGACGTGATCGAGCAGGAGGAACTTCTGGCGGCAAGTTCGGCGACCGGCAACCAGGTATTGGCACGCTTGCAGGCGCTGCAGGCAGTCTATCCGGAGCGCATCCTGTCGGCACACGGTCGCGGGTTGTTCCTCTCGCTGCACTTCATGCAGCCAGGCACGCGGGCGCCCGATGTTAAACTGGCGGATGCGGTGGCCGGTGAAGCTGTGCGGCGCGGCGTACTGATGTTTGTCACTGGCCGCGGTTTTATCAAGTTTGTGCCGCCGCTGTCGATCCATCCGGACGCTGCAATGGAAGCCGCAGAGGTGATTTGCGAGTCCGTCAAAGCGTTGGTCTGAAGTCCGGATCAGGCATCAATTCCGGCCGGGTTTTTCACGGCTTGGAACTGCATTGGCGGAGGGACAGGGATTCGAACCCTGGGGACAGGCAAAACCCGCCCAACGCATTTCGAGTGCGCCGCCTTCAACCGCTCAGCCATCCCTCCACAAATTAAATGAGCGACACGATAGCCTTGTTTCAATCCGATGGCAAGGATGTTGTTCGGCTGCGAAGATCAAGGCCGCGGTTGTTTGCACGGCTAATATCAATACACCGCCGGCAATGTAAAAGGCTCGTTTTCCTCTGCAGTGATTTCCGGCAGTCCGTGTGCCGTATCCTCAATTGCTGCAATCATTCGACCGCTCCTGCCCAGGACCTCATCGGCCATCCTTACCAGTGCCCGATTCGGTCGCGCTACTGGGGATGCGCAACGCAAGGCCAAGGCGATCTCCCGCTCGTCGGCGGACGAATTGTGCAGGCAGGCCGCCATGAAGGCTACTGCCGTGGAGCGACTAACGCCGCCGTGGCAATGGATCAGGATGCCGGCAGTTCGTTCCCAGTCGGCGAGAAAGGTGAGCAAATCATCGATGTGCCCGGCCGAAGGTTCGACCAGGCCATCCTCGGCCATGTCTATGTCATGAAACGACAGGCGCAGATGTCGACCAGCATACGCAGGGCCAGACTCAGGGAAGTCGCAACCGGGGTTGATCATACTGACAATACGCTCCGGTGCGTGGAGCTCGATCATCTCATTGACTCTTGATAGCGGGCAGACTATGATGTTCATAGGGCGCCTTGGAGTAGGACGGATCTCTGCTTTCCTTTGAACGCCTTGATCGGATGCGGAGATCTATTTCAGTTGTTTGGCGACCAGAAGAAACCGCGACGCATCAGGCCGCCGATCTCGCTCGAATTGAGGACACGGATAGCGATTGTGTTCTCCTGCCCGAACTTGATCGCCTCGGTTATGTCGAGTTCGAAGTCGTGGTTGTGGTACCACCAGAGACTGTATGGCTTGTAGCCGACGAACTTGCCATTGATCCAGACCCACCCCTCGTTGATGGCGCCGCCGCACCAGAACTTCAAGGGACGGTCAGCAAACTTCGCATCGACGGTGAATCTGGAGCGATACCATCCGATGCCGTTGTAGTCGTGACCGCTCTCGTCTTCGGGCGGGTCCTGCTGGTCCCAGGTGTAGTAGGTGTTCTTCCTGCCCCAGTCGCTGTCGTCGAATTCGGGATCATGCCAGTCACCGACAATGCCCTCGTTGAACAGGTCGCGCCGGAACGTCATCTCCAACGGCA
>CAJWLW010000106.1 GCA_913042885.1 uncultured Lentisphaeria bacterium
CGTTGCTGTCGATGTAGACGAAATGGTCGGAGGCATCGCCGCCAATCATATACAGAGGCGTTGTCGCCAGCGTCGCGCGATCGAAGGTGTAGGCGCGCAACGGTATCTCATCGTGCTGATTCGATAGGACGAGCAGCAGCTTTTTCTCGTTACGCAGTTTGCGCTCTAACGCCTGCCTGGGATTGCTGGCGTCGAGCCATACCCCCATCAGGAGCAGCAGTGCTATGATAACCGAAAATTGAACCGTCCGAGTATGCAAGAATGTATTCAGTTGTCAGAAGTTAAAATGCGGAAGATAAGACAATCTACCACGAACTGGGGATGCAGCGAACCCGGGAGAGAGATCTATACGAAACCGGCTGCAATCGTACTTTCAATGCTCCTGGAATCGGTTTCTGCACTGCGATCTGTCGACCGTGCTATCGGTGGAGAAGTTGGTGGAGTACAGCTCGAGCAGAGAGTGGGGGCAAGACCTAATGGAAGGCGTAGACTGCACCGTAGCTGTTCCCATAAATAAGGCGGAATTGCTCGGGACGATCGCGGATCCATGTCTTCTCGATTGCTTCGCTGGCGTTGTTCACTACTATCCAGTCCACGTTGCCTGAGATGAGACCGCGCAGCCAGATCTCTACGGACGGATTGCTACGGTAAACGCTCTCGATCTGCGGCAGTGTCCATGGCGCTGGAATCCTCCGGCGCGGGTACTCATGCACCGGCAAAACTTCCGGGCTGTTCACTGACTGGTACACGACCGTATTCTGCAGGTGGCCGCCCCGCAACGTGTAGTTGTAAAACAGGCCGACGTGGGCAATCCTCTTGCCCCCACCGGAATTTTTGTCGACAAACGCCCATATCGCACCGCGGTCGCCGTAAACCTTGTGAAAAACCAGGTTGCGGTTCTCAAGATATACCCGATCAAGCAACGGGATCTGCCAGACGATGAGAAACAATAGTCCAGCAGCGATCGGAATAATTATGCCGTATACCGTCCGCTCAAACTTTCGACACACCCAATACACACCGGACACGACGGCCAATATGATGACTGACCCTACGAGTACGATCCGGTTGTCCAAGCGCGGAACAAACAGGATCAGGGGCACGATGTACGCGACCCAACCAAATCGCTGCAGGCGCTGCAGCAGGTACATCAGCCCGATCAAACTAGCCGCGTACGCAGGCAGCAGATGGCGAACCTGCTCGCCGTGGTAGTACGGGGGCACCAGGATTGCATACAAGCAAATGGCGACCCACGGGGCTGCAATTACATACAGCAACAGCTTCGATTCCCGGTATGCAAAGGCCACAGAGACCAGCACGGGAAACGGCAACAAGACCGCCAGCGTCGGCACCGATGCACCGGCCCACCCCAGATTATGCCGCATCAGTCCAGCGAAGGCTGCAACGATGGACTCACGGGCATACTCGTAGAGCCCGGGAAACACGGTAAATCCAGCGATCGACACTTGACCCGGATAGACCGGGTTGCCGGTAAGAAACAGGTTCTGCCAGTAGTTGTATCCGGCGATCACTATGAGAAATGCACCGCCGCACCAGATCCAAGGTCCACGCAGTTTGTCGCGGAAACGTGGCAGCAACAACGGCAGCGCGACGAACAGAAACAGCAGGGCGAACGATTTCGTACCAATCAAAAGTCCACCGGCAAGCAGCGCCAGCAAGGTGTCACGCCGCTCCTGGGTGTAGAAATAATAGAGAGCCGCCATGAAGGTGGATGTCATCATCAAGTCGACAAAACACAAGCTCGCCTGCGCCATGACCGGCCCCAGCAGACAAAAGGAAGCGGCACCGGCAACAGCAATCTGGCGCCGCCACCGGGCATGGCACATCAGCAAATAAACGGACAAAGCGCCGATAAGCACAAAAGGCAGCTGCGCGAATTTCAGCAGGTATTCGCGCTCGCCATGCATCAACATGAAGTACGGCATGACGCCGGCCTTGGGGTAGTACGTCATCCCCAGGTCGGTAAAAAAAAGAAGCGGCAGTGACAGGTTCTGTTGTTCGTACAAATGGCGTGCGAAGGGCAGATGATAGAGCAAGGCGTCTGAGTTTAACGGCGGCAGAAAGCTCTGGAGATACAGCGTCACGGCATAGACGCAGACCACGGCCGCGCAGAGAATCGCAGGTACCGGCGGTAACGCACTCACACGCGGCCAACGCATGCGATCCGGTCGTGTACACGCCACCGTCGCAATGAGAATAATCAACAACACAACTGTGATCAGGCCTGGTCGTAAGATCGAGAGAGCGCCGAGTACGGTAACTGTCGCAACCATGATGGCGTAGAACAGGATCAGCGCGTCGAGAGCGAGCCGGGGCCACGTCGTTTCAGAACGGAGCCGTCGCGCCAGCAGAAGGGAGCATGCAGCGAGAATCAGATGCCAGGTAAGAGCAAACATAAGGAATCAACTGGGCAGGCGCATGAACGCAAGCGCCAGCACAAGATTTTTCTCAATGCATAGGTTGTATTCGAGCGCGTGCCTGGGATTGACACCGCCGAGTGATGAACCGCTCAGGGTCAGCAGTGCCGGAATGGTCGGGAATTGAAAGGTTCGGCCATGCAAGAATGTATTCCGTTGTCATCAGGTGCGAAAGAGAAAACAATCTACCACGAACTAAGGATGCGGCGAATCCAGAAGAGACATCTGAACGATACTGGCGACAGGCATACGTTTAATGCTGGCAGAATACCGACGACCACAAACTGTTGACAAATTGTTACTGCTTTCATTGCATCCATAGAAGCTCACGTCATATTATGCGTTTCGAGTTTTTTGAACCACTTTTACAAGCACAAGCGCACTCGATTCCACCCAGATTTACCGGTCCGCTTATTTCCATCCGAAACTTCCCACAAGACCACAAATCAAGGGATTCAACAACCCATGTTATACCGTATTTCTCTCGGCATAACCGCTATGTTCGCAAGTATCAGCACCTTCGCCCAGGACAACACGGAGGCAGTTGCAGACACAGCCATTAACCTTGTGGCCCCAGTTGAAAAGCTAACAGCAGACACGGACAAGCTGCCGATGGAGCAGATCCTGAACTTGACGTGGCTGATCCCGGTGTCAGGCCTGTTGGCGTTGCTGGCGGCCCTCATCTTTTTCAAGAAGATGATGAAGGCCGACCCCGGAACAGAGATCATGCGTGAAATCGCTCAGCACGTACGCGACGGTGCCAAAGCCTACCTCCGCAGCCAGACACGCGTGGTGACAATTGTGGTTGTCGTGGTCGTCGCGCTGTTCGTGCTCATGGTCACGCTGGGACTGCAAAGCCCGCTCGTGCCGGTCGCCTTCCTCTTCGGTGCTGTCTTTTCCGGATTGTGCGGCTGGCTTGGCATGCAGACCGCGACGCTCGCCTCTTCGCGTACCGCACAGGGTTGCAGCCAGAGTCTGAACGCCGGCCTGCAGGTCGCCTTCCGTTCCGGTGCCGTCATGGGCCTGGTCGTTGTCGGCTTCGGTCTGCTCAACATCGTCACGATGTACTGGGTCCTTTCGACTTTTGTCTTCACCTCTGCGCATGTCGCCCCAGGCCAAGAGGGCTTGATAGGCTTCCTGCTGCCCGAAGGCTTCAGCATGAGCAACCGCTGGCAGGAAATCACAGCGATCATGCTGACCTACGGCATCGGCGCCTCGCTGCAGGCACTGTTCGCACGCGTCGGCGGCGGTATTTTTACGAAAGCCGCCGACGTTGGCGCCGATCTCGTCGGCAAAGTGGAAGCGGGCATCCCCGAGGACGACCCCCGCAATCCCGCCACGATCGCCGACAATGTCGGTGACAACGTCGGCGACGTTGCCGGCATGGGCGCCGACCTCTACGAATCGTACTGCGGTTCGATCCTGGCAACCGCGGCACTCGGAGCGGCGTTACCGTTAGGCATGCGCTTCAGCGGGGAACCTGCTGTCGTCGCACCGATGGCGATCGCGGCGATCGGGATCATCATCTCCATCATCGGCGTGCTGCTTGTCCGGTGCAAAGATGATTCATCGATGAAGACCCTGCTGCATGCCCTCGACACCGGCACCTGGAGTGCTACCGGCCTCATTATCATTGCTTCCGGCGTGCTCGCCGGAATCGGCTGGATTCCTTGGGGCATCTTCGGCGCCATCACGACCGGGTTGATCGCCGGCAGCGCCATCGGCTGGACGACAGGATATTTCACGTCGGACTCCTACGCCCCGACCCAGGGCATCGCCAAGCAGGCGGAAGCCGGCCCGGCGACAACAATCATCGACGGTATGGCGGTCGGCATGTACTCCGCCTGGCCGCCGGTCGTCATCATCGTCATAGCCATCCTCACCTCCTTCGGCTGCAACGGCGGTTTCGACACGGAGACATTGGGCCCTGCTGCGGTCGCCAGCGGACTGTACGGTATCGGTTTCGCCGCTGTCGGCATGCTCTCGACCCTGGGCATCACCCTGGCGACCGACGCCTATGGCCCGATCGCCGACAACGCCGGCGGCAACGCCGAAATGGCCGGACTGCCGGCTGAGGTGCGCGAGCGCACCGACGCTCTGGACATGCTCGGCAACACCACCGCAGCGATCGGCAAGGGCTTTGCCATCGGTTCGGCGGCACTCACCGCGCTGGCGCTTCTGGCCGCCTATATCATGGGCCTCGATTTCTGGGTCAAAAAGGAAGGCCTCATTGACGCCAACACCGTCACCAACCTGGATTACTACGTCGATTACTACAATCTCAGCCTGATGAACCCGCTGCTCATCTGTGGCCTGTTCCTCGGAGGCATGCTCGCCTTCGTTTTCTGCGCTATGACGATGAAAGCAGTCGGTCGCGCTGCCGGTGCCATGGTCGACGAGGTGCGCCGCCAGTTCAGGGAGCATCCTGGCATCATGGACGGCACTGAAAAGCCGGACTACGCTCGTTGCGTGGCCATCTCGACGCGCGCAGCGCAGAAGGAAATGATCGTGCCGTCGCTGCTGGCAATCGTCGCGCCGGTAGTCATCGGTCTCGTGCTCGGCGTGGCCGGCGTCATGGGCGTCCTCGCCGGCGCATTGGCAACCGGTTTCTCCTTTGCGTGCATGCTGAACAACGCCGGCGGCGCCTGGGACAACGCCAAGAAGTATGTCGAAAAGGGCAATCTCGGCGGTAAGAACTCGGACGTCCACAAGGCCTGCGTCGTCGGTGACACTGTCGGTGATCCCTTCAAGGACACCTCCGGCCCGTCGCTGAATATTTTGATCAAGCTGATGAGCATGGTCTGCGTCGTGTTCTCGCCGGTAATCGTCAGGTACTCGCCGAAGATCATGGGCTTTCTGGGTCTGGCCTGAGCAGGGGCGGGCCGGTTTGAGCGAATTCAGTACGGTTGAGGCACATGTGCTTCGCAAGACGCCCTACTCAGAAAGCAGTCTGATCATCGCCACGCTGTCGGACAATGGCCAGCAGCATTTCATCCTGCGCGGCGCGCTGCAGACCGGCAAACGCCGCTTCCCCGCCGTCGACCTCTTCCGTCTGATCCGTGTGGTCTATCGCCCGGCCGCCCGGAGCGACCTGCACACCGTTCGCGAAGCGGAGTGCCTCGATCCTTACAGCCACATCCCGCGCAACGCCGCACACTATCAGGCGGCCGGCTGGCTCAGCCGGCTGGTACTCGACAACAGCGGCCTGGAAGATCCTATGCCAAAGCTGCATGCGGCACTCGCCACGGCCTTTCGTCGCTTGAACACGGCCACACCTGTTGCCTGCCTGCCGGTCGTGCTGGGCACCACCTTTATCCTGCTGCAGGAATCCGGCAATCTCCCCAGCTTCGACGACCAACCGGCGATCCGCCGGCAAGTCGAGCAGATGCGCGAATGCGCCGTCAATCCGGCGGTCGCCTATCCAAGCTACGATGCCGCGGTCTGGAGACAGCTCCGGGACTGGATGGAAATGTTCCTGCTGCAGCACAATTTCAAAGTGCCGCGCCACTTCGACCGTATCGAACTATGATGCTTAACCGTCGTCATCTACGGTAGACCCGCTAAAATGCTGGGGTACCGCAACCTTGAATTTGTCGGAATTGATTCTACCGTAAGACCTGCGTTTTCACCTCTTCGGGGTGTGGCTCAGTCTGGTTAGAGCGCTGCGTTCGGGACGCAGAAGTCGGAGGTTCGAATCCTCTCACCCCGACCATCTTTCCTTCCGTCCTGTCATTTATTGCTGCTGGACCTTACAGGTGGATTCTTTATATGAGTACCGAAACTGAATCTGTCGATTTCATTCGCGCCATGGTTGCCGAGGATCTGAGCACCAGCAAATGGGACGGCCGCGTCGTTACGCGATTTCCTCCGGAGCCAAACGGCTACCTGCACATCGGCCACGCCAAGAGTATCTGCCTCAACTTCGGTGTTGCCGCCGAGTTCGGCGGCTCCTGCAACCTGCGATTTGACGACACCAACCCCGTCAAGGAAGAGACTGAGTACGTTGAGGCCATCAAGGAAGACGTCCGCTGGCTTGGCTGGGATTGGGCCGATCGCGAATACTACGCCTCCGACTATTTCGATCAACTCCACGACTGGGCCGTACAACTGATCAAAAACGGCAAGGCCTTCGTCTGCGATTTGACCGCAGACGAACATCGCGAATTCCGCGGCACCCTGACCACACCTGGCAAGAACAGCCCGCACCGTGATCGCTCGACAGAAGAAAACCTGGACCTTTTCGAGCGCATGCGTGCCGGCGAATTTCCCGACGGCAGCAGGGTACTGCGTGCCAAAGTCGATATGGCCGCGCCGAATCTCAACCTCCGTGACCCTGTGATGTATCGCATCCTGCATGCCGCGCATCACCGCACGGGTGATAAGTGGTGCATCTATCCGATGTACGATTTCACACACGGCCAGAGCGATTCGACCGAGAAGGTGACGCATTCGTTGTGCACGCTCGAGTTCGAGGATCATCGGCCGCTGTACAACTGGTATCTCGAAGCACTGGGCATCTACCACCCGGAACAGACTGAGTTCGCCAGGCTCAATCTGACACACACCGTACTGAGCAAACGCCGTCTGATCCAGCTCGTAACCGGAAACCACGTCAATGGCTGGGACGACCCGCGCATGCCGACAATCTGCGGTCTGCGCCGACGCGGCTACACGCCGGAGTCCGTGCGCACCTTCTGTGAACGCATCGGCGTTACCAAACGCGAAAACGTCATAGAAATGGGGCTGCTCGAGTACTGCCTGCGCGAAGATCTCAACAAGCGTGCAGCGCGACGCATGGCAGTGCTGCATCCCTTAAAATTGGTGATCGACAACTACCCCGAGGACCTCGTCGAAGAGATGGAGGCAGTCAACAATCCCGAGGATGCCGATGCCGGCAAACGCCAGGTCCCGTTCTCACGTGAGCTCTACATCGAGCAGGACGATTTCCGCGAAGATCCGCCGCGCAAATATTTCCGGCTGTCACCCGGTCGCGAGGTGCGGTTGCGCTATGGCTACTTCGTCACCTGCACCGATTTTGTCAAAAACGACGCCGGCGAAGTCATCGAGGTGCATTGCACGTATGACCCGGAAACCCGTGGCGGTAACGCCCCGGACGGGCGCAAGGTCAAGTCGACTATTCACTGGGTGTCAGCTCGACATGCGGTAAAGGCGGAAGTACGCCTGTACAACGAGCTTTTCACCGAGTCCGACCCCGACAACGTCACCAACGAAACTGACACTTACCTGGACAACCTCAATCCCAAGTCGCTCGAGGTATTGACCGACTGCTGCGCCGAGCCCTGCTTAGCGTCGGCAAGCGTTGGTGACAAAGTGCAGTTCGAACGCACAGGTTATTTCTGCGTCGACCCCGACAGTACCTCCGAGCGCCCTGTCTTCAACCGCACCGTAGGACTGCGTGACACCTGGAAGAATATCCAGAAGCGCGGCTGAGACACGTCAGCAATACATCCCCCGGAAGCGGCAGCAGGCCGCAATCGCGTTGACACACGGGAATACGGTGGCGGTCTGGTTCTCTTACGCGACGGCACAGTGAGCACTCGACGAACGGGTCGCAAGGCGTTCGGCGAAGAGAAAACTGGGCGAACACTTCCGAAGCATGATTTTTCCCGGCGCATGGCCGGGGTATCATTCACCCGCCGCCGCGCATGCAATCTGCGGCAGCTGCCAGGACACTGGCGTTGTCAAAGTGGCTGAGGATCACCGCCGCATCACGTGGCGCCTCCGGTATCGACTGCAAAGTTTCCAACAGCACCGGCATCGCCCGCACGAGGTTGTCGACAATCGTAACCGACGCTGTCCGCGCTGTCCGTGACAGCGGATTGAGATCCACCGTCACAACATCCTTGCCCATCTTGCGCAGAGCCTCACAGCGATCACCATCTTCCAGCGGCACGAACACCACGTCCGCCTTCAGAATGCCTTCCGGATGCACAAAGCGACGGTTCGAATCGATGTGATCCAGCGTCGCGTCCGTCTGCGGCAGCAGTACATCGGAAGCCCCGTGCCTCTGAAGATGTTCACAGATGGCCTGCTCACGGTCCTTGGAACTGTGAAAGATGTTCACTTCCAGCGGTGCCCCGACCAAATCTCCGAGGGCGACCAACTCACTCGGCACCAGTGCTGCGGCATTGCCGTTGACCGAAATAACCGGGTGCCCGGCAGACTGCAACATCGCTGCCGCGGCCGCAATTGCAGACTCTGCAAAGTCGTGTGTGCGCTCCCCGATCAGATAGTCGAAAGCCTCGCCACGACCGTGCGCAATGAGGCCGTGGATCGATGTCACACCGGCTTCGACGCCGGCGACGATACGGTCGCGCAGCATCAGCGAAAGGTGACGCGGATGTGTTTCCGGGACATCACTCATGGCAGCAGACGTCCGCGTTGCCTGGTTAGTCGTGTCTCGATGGCACCGGTGAAGTCGGTGGTGCTGAAAACAGCATTGCCCAGCATGATCATCGAGGCGCTGCCGCCGCCATCTTCGACTTCCGCGATCGATGCCTGCACGCGTTCATCGCTCAACAGACCGCTGTCCACGGCAAACCTCTTCGACAGTCGTATACACGCATCGAAATCTACCGAGGTTTGTTCCAGCAGTCCCTCGATCTTATCGAGCACGGTATCCGCCGCCTGATTGATCCGTCTTTTCTGCTCAGCGCTGCGCAATACTTCGGCAGTGCGGATGGGGCCGAAGTATCGGTAGTAGATCGGCTGTTCCGCCACCGGCAGCGAAACGGCGGAGAGGGGGTTGCCGACACGCAGTTTGGCGAGACAACCGCCGTGGAACTGGGCGCAAACGTCGCCGAGGCCGGTGAGATTTTCCACTTCGGCAATGTGCGCGGACATAGCAAGCGCCTCCTCGGCGAGCGCCAAATCAAGCAGTTCGTTCACCGCATAGGCGGTTGCCAGGGCCGATGCCCCGCTCAGACCAAAGCCCGTGCTCAACGGCAGCGGCGTCGAGATATCGACCGCCAGCGACGCCGGCGTCAACATCTGAACGACCTGCACTACGGTAGGGAACTCGATCGATTCGCCATTAAAAACGACCGCTGTCGACGCTGCCGGACAAACGGTGACGGTGGCACCCTCGGCCACCGTGAAACCCATGCCGAGCGAGTGCATGCGGGCAGGATCATCGTGTTCGACGATCTTGAAGACGCATGAAATGTTGCCGGGTGCAAATGCACGTGCTGAATCCATGAACCATTCCTTGAACGACAGTCTGTGTGTTTCCGGGGATTATTATGCCCTCCGGCGGCATTGCCTGCAACCGCTCCGGTCGGGAAAGAGAGTCTCAGGCCAAGCCGCCACAGCTCATTCAGCCAGGCCTCGGCCAAGGTCCGATTTGCTGTCGCCAGTCGAGCAAGTCGTCAGAGAACGCCACACCGTCCCGAGCATGGCCGTCCGAACAGTTTCCGAATTGGACGAACTCGGGGACTGATATGTTGTAGGCCGGCCCCGGCGTGCAGCCACGGATATTACGCTCAACGCGATCGGGAGGCATTCTGACCGCGAAAAATGACCAGCGCGGAGGCTCGTCTTACTGCTTGAAGCCGTACCGCTCCAGGACCTTCGTCATTTCTTCGCGGCATATGGTGCTGTCGACATCAGTGCGGCGCCATATCGCGTGTACCGCCTGTTCAAAGCCGCGCATGTCCGGCGCCTTGTCGATCAGCGGCTCCGCTATTTGCTCTGAAATTCGTATCACGCCTTCGCTGTCGGCGTGGATAATGTCGCCGGGATTGATCGTGATGCCGCCTACTGTTACAGGAACATCCACCTCTGGAAACCGCATGACTTCGTGATGCGCGATCGTGCCGAGGCCGTACACCGCAAACGGCACCGCCTTACAACCGGGGATGTCCCGGCAATAGCTCTCGCATACAGCCCCGAGGCATCCGGCAGCGTGCAGCATCTTGGCCATACCGTCGCCCAGGACGCACTCGTGGTCGGGCCGTGAGCCAACAGTCTCGACGACCCAGATCAGCGGCAGGTCCATCTTGCGCATGCGATCGACCTGTTCGAAGTAGTTCTCCATCTCCGGCTTGCCGCCGGGCGTGCTGCTGTCCATCTTTGCGGTGACCGCAATCCCAGCGATCGGTGCGATCTCCGGTGTCAAGGAATTGATTGCCCCGCTCATGTACCACTCAGCGGGTGGGGTCGAGTCAAGGTAGCCCCTCGTATTGGCCAGCAAAGCAGTATCGAATTCGCACAGTGATTCAAATGTCTGGCGCGTGATCAAGACTTCCTCCGGTTCGAATGATTACTAAACTAAAGAAATTGAGCAGACACAGTAACAGCATCAGTGGAATTGTCGAGCGATTGTTCATTGCCGATTCCATTTGTCTCATGCAACGGCAGCTCTGTTGCACTTTGCATGGCTGCAACTATCTTGACCCGAGCTTCACCAACACCTCTGCGAGACAGACATGAACAGCCCCAGAGTCCACCTCTTCCTGATCCTCACATTCGTTGTCGGCATCATGAGTGGTTGTCGGTCCACGCCGAAGCGTTCGTGGGTCGAGCCCATCCACCTGGACAACTGGCCGAGAGAACTTCGCGAGCATCCGATGCCACCCGACGAGAACATGCACAAGATCGATCTGGGCGGCACGGAAAATGCCTCGCACCATCTCGTGCGAGTCCGTGATCGTGAGCCATATCACCTGCACGCCGAACACGATCTGACAGTCTTCGTGCTGTCCGGTCACGGCGATATCATCATCGACGGCACGACCCGGGCCTGCACGATCGGCAACGTCCTGTTCATCCCGCGCGGCGTCCCGCATGCTTTCGTCAACAAGAGCGACAAGGTCGCTGTCGCATACGCCGTCTTCACCCCAGCCATGCGGGTCAAAGATTTCGTCAAGGTCCCGGCGGTAACCGGCAAGTAGGAGTGCGCGTGAGCGGCGTGCAGCCTATTGCAAACTGACTGCTTGAGTCTTGACAGGGGCAAACTGCGGACGCATCATAACGGTACGCATCAATCCCACCACTACCACCCGGTCCATCATGCCCATTGAATTCAGATTTGAAGGCTGTTCACTGTCGGAAGCGAGCTGGAATCAAGTGATCGATGACGTGCTGGCCCAGGAAGGAATCGAGCCGTACAGCGATCCCCACTTCAGCGGATACGGCGACGGCGTGGCAGCAAAGATCTGGAGCCCGGGGTCAACACGCGGCGTAAGTATTTTGCGCGGTGCTGACGATACTGTCGACCTGCGTTTCATCGCCCTGGCCAGCCGGCGGGACTGGCAGACCGGGTTCGCCCTTGCACGCGAGGCACTGGCGCGCGGCAGCGGGTGCCTGGTGCATGAGAACGGCGAGCAATACACCGTCGCTAATCTGACCGCAGAGCAGGCAATTGAAGACTCAATTACGGATTTCGTCGAGACGGTCATCAGGGTAACCGCCCTACTCGAATCCGAGGGCACCGATGAAATGCCATTGCCGTTCGACTATTTCACCCTCGGCTGCAAGACGGGGGATTTCGCCGGCTGCACCTACGAGAACATGCCGGTATTCGAAGAACGCCTGGCAATGCGCGTCGGCAAATACGCCAGCGCCTATCATGCCGATGTGCTGATGGTGGAGGAGCGTATCCGTGTTGCCAGCTGGACACTGCTGCCGACGATTATCGGCAAGGTCGATTACGTGGTGGTCGACTACAAGGACAAACTGACGCTGCCCTGCGACCGTCTACTGGAGATTCTCGAGGACCGCGCCGAACGCCTCGGCAGCGCCACGTACCTGCCGGAGCTCGATATCGATCGGGATTTCAATATCCTGATGCAGCTCGAGAATGCCCAGATTCCGATGGAGGACATGGTGCCGACCACCAATGTCCTGGAGGAGCTGGGCAACGATGCATCGGAGACGCTGGTCGAGACGATAGCAGCCATTGTTTACCTACTCATCGCGCAGCAGGACCTGGGTGACATGCGCCAGTCGATGATGCAGGATGGCTTTGACGAGGTGCAGGCGGACACGCTGATTGCGGCGGTGCGATTGGCACTCGAAGCGATATTCGAAAAAAACCAGAGCCCGGACCGGATACATCAGACACTGCTGGACGCCGACCTGCCGCCGGACACCGCCAGAGCGATTGTCGCGGGCGTGAGGCAGGCCCTGCAGGACATGCAGCAGAAACAGGCGGGCACAGGCAAGGGTTGTCTGGGGATGCTACTGCTGCCGATCGCGAGTGCGATTTTATGGCTGCTGTGGTAGACGAGACCGTAGCAGTTCCGGGCGTAGAGGTGCGTTCAGCCTCTGCGAGGGACAGCATCTACGCGCTCCCAGCCCGCTGCGGGACTGTGGGCCCAGACTTTGCGGGCCACACCTGGCCCGGCGTCACGTTGCTGTTCGATGCGCCGGCGGGATACCCCAGCCTGCTGTAGCCAACCGGTCAGATCCCGGGCAGCGCCCGATGTGACGTCAAGAAGGCAGGTAAGGCAAGCGGAAGTCAATCCCGTCCGTTATCGTATCTTCAGATATCGTCGCGCCAGAGATCGTCGACCGCATCGGACGGCATCCGCCAGTCGCCACGAGGCGACAGGGAGATGGTACCAACTTTCGGGCCATCCGGAATGCAGCTGCGTTTGAACTGCTGCGAGAAGAAACGCTTGACGAATACATCGAGCCAGCGCTTGATCTCTTTCTCGGTGTATTTGCCGTCGAAAGCATGCTCCGCCAGAAAGCAAATTTTTCGCGGGCGCGCACCGTACTTGACCGTATGATAGAGAAAAAAGTCATGC
>CAJWLW010000107.1 GCA_913042885.1 uncultured Lentisphaeria bacterium
TCGTGCCGAACGGCAGCGGATCCTCGAGCTGCGCGCCTCGAAGCATCCCGACCTTTCGGAGTTTTCCTGTGCCGGCAGCTTCTTTCGTAACATTGAGCCGACGTCCGCTGCCGAGCGACGACAGGCTGCCGGTTATTTTCTGGACAAAGCCGGGGCGAAGGCCATGAAGATCGGTGGCGCGGGAGTTTATGAGAAGCATGCCAACATCATCATCAAAGACGGCGACGACTGTTCCGCCCAGGACATCCTGGACCTGTCCCGGATGATGGCCGCGGCCGTGCACGAAAAGTTCGATATCGAGCTGATACGCGAGGCGCAACTGCTCGGCGATTTCGACGATGCCGGTGTTGCATCGGAACGTGTCTGATTCTATCGTAGGTTTAGAGAACCATGACAACAACCTCCAAGAATCCGGAAATGCTCGAGCACCCGATCGTCTTTTACGACGGCGTTTGTGTGCTGTGCAACAGCTTTGTCGACAAGGTTATCAACGCGGACACCCGCGGCATTTTTCGTTTCGCCCCGCTGCAGGGGGACACTGCCCGCGCGATGCTGCCGCCGCTGCCTGAGGATCCGGGAGAGTGGAGCGTCGTCTATCTCGATGCGGACGGTATGCGCACGGCCTCGGACGCATCGCTGGAGATCGCCCGGCGGCTCGGCGGCTGGTGGACCCCGCTGGCCTGGTGCCGGATTGTGCCACGCGGCCTGCGCGACTTCGTGTATCGGTTCATCGCACGACACCGATACCGTACCTTTGGTGAGCGTGACGCCTGTATCCTGCTGACCCCGGACCAGCAGGCCCGAATTCTTCCCTGAGCGTTCTGCGGGGCCTTTGGACATGCAACTGCCTTGGCGGTAACTTCGATGATGGAACAGTTATCGTTAATTGCGACCTCCGCATTCGGTTTGGAGGCAGTCGTCAAACGAGAGTTGTCGGCGCTCGGCTATGAACCCGGCGCTGCCGATGCCGGCCGTATTTTCTTCCGCGGCCCGCTTGCTGCTATTCCGCGCACGAACCTGTGGCTGCGCAGTGCCGATCGCGTGCTGCTGCACGTGGGTACCTGCCGGGCCGATGATTTCGATCAACTCTTCGATAACACCCGGGCCTTGCCCTGGCACCAGTGGTTGCCGGCAGACGCGGCGTTTCCGGTGCGCGGCAAGTCGGTGCGGTCGAAATTAACCAGCGTCCCGGCGGTTCAGCGGACAGTGAAGAAGGCTATCGTCGAGAAATTGCAGGATGCTCACGGTACTGTCGAGTTGCCGGAGACCGGGGCGAAGTTTCAAGTTGAAGTGGCGTTGTTGCAGGACAGCGCGATTCTCACCATCGATGCCAGCGGCAACGGGTTGCACAAGCGCGGCTATCGCACCCACTCCGGGCCGGCGCCGCTCAAGGAGACCTTGGCGGCGGGGCTGTTGCAGTTGAGTTTTTGGCAACCCGGGCGGCCGTTACTCGACCCGTTCTGCGGCACCGGCACAATTCCCGTCGAGGCGGCGATGATCGCCCGCAACATGGCACCCGGGCGCCGGCGGCACTTTGCCGCCGAGGCCTGGCCATGGCTGCCGGGTGAACTGTGGCAGCAGGCCCGCGACGAGGCGGCGGATCTGCAGCAGGCCGCGAGCGCGGGTCGCATCGTTGGCAGCGATAGCGATGGCGGGTCATTGAAACTGGCCGAGGCCCATGCAGTGATCGCCGAGGTCGCGGGCGACATCCATTTCAGGCGTCGCGATTTTGCCGATCTGCATACGGGCGATCGTTTCGGTTGCCTGGTTGCCAATCCGCCCTACGGCGAGCGCCTCGACAACGACGAAAGGCTGCATGCATTGTATCGAGATATGCCGGAGGTCCTGGCACGACTCGATACGTGGTCGCATTTCATTCTGACCTCGTATCCGAATTTCGAATCGATCATGGGCCGGAAAGCGGACAAGCGCCGCAAACTCTACAACGGTAGACTGGCCTGCACCTACTTCCAGTTTCACGGACCGCCGCCCGGGCGTGACGAACCCGATGATGCAGAGGCGCTGCGACCGGCCTTTGGTCAGCTGCCGGCGGATGCCGCGAAGCAGGCGGGTGAATTCCGCAGCCGCCTGCAAAAGCGCGCCCGGCACTTGCGTCGTTGGCCGGGTCGCGGCATCACCTGCTATCGATTGTACGACCGGGATGTGCCGGGCGTGCCGCTGGTGATCGATCGCTATGACGATTGTGTGCACATCTCCCAGTACCGTCGATCAGAGGGACCGAGCAGCGACGGGCATCAGGCCTGGCTCGACTTGATGATCCGTGTGGTGGCAGAGGTGCTCGAGGTGACAGACGACCGAATCTTCGTCAAGGAACGGCAGCGGCAAAGCGGGGCGCGGCAGCATGAGCGCGTTTCGGATGCCGGATTTGACCGGATTGTCGAGGAAGGCGGCCTGAAGTTCCGCGTCAATCTTTCTGATTATACCGACACCGGCCTGTTTCTCGATCACCGCATCACGCGGTCGCTGGTGCGCGAGCGGGTAGCCGGCGGTCGCTTCCTGAATCTCTTCGGCTATACCGGCGCGTTTACTGTCTACGCCGCCGCCGGCGGCGCTGCCGCGACAACAACCGTCGATTTGTCCGCGACCTATCTGCGCTGGGCGGAGGAGAATATGCGGCTCAATGAGTTCACCGATGCCCGCCAACACCGTTTCGTGAGAGGTGATGCGATGACGTTCATCCGGGAGCTGCCGGAGACGGAGAGATTCGATCTGGTCGTAGTCGACCCGCCGACGTTTTCGAACAGCAAAGCGATGACGGATATCTGGGACGTCCAGCGAGATCACGGCGAGTTGCTGAATCTGGTACTGTCCCGCACAGCTGTCGGCGGTGTCGTTTTTTTCTCGACCAACTACAGAAAATTCAAACTGGATGCCGAGCCGACGGGTTGCGACTTGCGCGAGATTACCCGGCAGACAATGCCCGAGGATTTCAATATCAACGGTGCCCACCGCTGCTGGCTGTTGACTCGTAAAGAGTAGCTTGATGCTCGCCGAGCGTCACTGTAGCCGGAGACAGGCCTGTTCGGAACAACTTCACGCTGCAGGCGAACACGGACCTAAGCCGACCATGGATTGTCCAGTCTGCGATGCGTGTACGGCTGCGGTTGCTCACCCTCGAAGTCGTCGACGATGTGGCCGTTTCCCTGCAACACATACTTGTAGCTGGTCAGGCCCTCGAGCCCGACCGGTCCGCGGCTGTGCAGACGGTTGGTGCTGATCCCGACTTCCGCGCCGAGACCGTACCGGAAACCGTCGGCGAAACGTGTCGAGGCGTTGTGCACGACGGAAGCAGAATCGACCGCGCCGATGAACTGCTTGGCGGCGTCCTGATCCTCGGTGACAATGGTGTCGGTGTGGTGACTGCCGAACGTGTTGATGTGATCGATCGCTGACCCGATGTCATCAACAACTTTGATGGCGATGATGTAATCGAGGTATTCCGCCTTCCAGTCGTCGTCCGTTGCTGGGACCACCTGCTCACCGAGAATTTCCCGGGTGGACGCGTCGCCGCGCAGTTCGACGTTTCCATCGCGAAAAGCGGGCGCAACCGCAGCCAGGAACGTCGGTGCGATCTCACGATGCACCAGCAGTGTCTCGGCGGCGTTGCACACGGCGACGTACTGCGTCTTTGAATCGACAGCAATACGAACGCCGCGATCGATGTCGGCAGCGGCGTCGACATAGACGTGGCAGATACCGTCTGCATGGCCCATTACGGGAATGTTGGTGTTTTCCATGATGTACTGGACAAACTCATTCGAGCCGCGCGGAATGAGCAGATCGATGTCGTGATGCAGATCGAGAATGGCGGCAACATCCTCGCGTGTCTCGAGCAGACCGATCCAGCCGGCCGGCATGCCGGCGCCGACAGTTGCCGTTTCGATGACCTCGGCAAGGATGCGGTTCGAGTTTGCCGCTTCCCGGCCGCCTTTGAGCAGCACCGCGTTGCCCGATTTCAGGCAGAGCGCGGCAATTTGTACGAGGGCGTCGGGGCGCGATTCGAAGATGACGCCGATGACGCCGATCGGCACGGAGATCCGGTAGAGTTCGAGGCCGTCGGCCAGCTCCATCGCCGACTGCGTCCGGCCCAGAGGGTCTGACTGGCTCCGGACACTCCGGACCATCTCGGACAAACCTTCGTAATTCTTGTCCAGTTGCAGACGCTTGAGCAGCGGCGCCGCAATTTCACCGGCCTGCACCATTTTCTCGGCCGCCGCGATATCCCGGCTGTTGGCTTCCAGAATCTCCGCCTGGCGCTCGACCAGCGCGGCGTCGATGGCCGTCAGCCCAGCGTCCCGGCTTTCGGCGGACATAGTCGCCAGCTCGCGCGCTGCGCGGCGTGCGTTGGCAGCCATAGTCTGAATCAAAGTGCTCATTGTCAAAGTTGTATTGGGATGGTTAGATCGGGGCGGTTACGTCATCAATATATCCGCACGACACTGAATGTGCCGGATATTTTCGCGGGCAATGCTCCGTCCAGGACGGGCGCGCCGATCTCGACATCACTCCGCTGCGGGTGGAACGCTGGTGACAAGGGCCTACGGCTCGAGCTCCGGATATAGTGGCAGGGCAATGCCGTCGCCGCCGTTTTCGGCGGAGCGATAGGCAGCTTCCATGAGCTCGACGCAGCGCAGGCCCTCGACCCAGGTAAGGCAGGGCTCGCGATCCTCGCTGACCCAGCGGGTGAAGTCGTTGACCTCGAGCCCGAAGGCGTGATCGAAACCGAGATCGTCGAAGCGTTCGTGATGCGCTTCGTCTTCGTCGAGCCGCTGCCAGTACAGGTCGAGGTGATCCATAAACGGTTCGAGCTTGAAGCCGCCGTGCCTGCATTCGACGCGTGGGCCCTGGGATTCTCGGAACTTATGGATCGGGTACGACAAACTTCCGGTCAGCGTAAAGATCGCACCGGACTTGTAACGCACTGTCATATGCAGACTATCAGGAAATTTGTACTGCGGATCCTGCTGCGGACCAGTGACTGCCCACACTTTTTCCGCATCACCGAAGGCGGCCCGTGACCAGTCGAGCACGTGTACGCCGTGTACGTGCAGAAAACCGCCGGACAAAGCCGGATCCGCCCACCACGTCTTGCCAATTTCGTACGGCCGGTTGTCGGTATGCTGGGCGACGGTTCCGGATACCGGGGCTCCGAGCAGAGCGTCGTCCGTCAGTTCGATCATGCGCGCCCACGGCGGCCGCAACCGGCGTTTGTGCCCGACCATCAGCTTGACGTGATTGCGTTCACAGGCGCGGACCATGTCCCAGCACTCGGGGACGGTGCGGGCCATCGCCTTCTCGCAGTATACGTGCAGCCCGGCATCGGCAGCCGCAACGGTGATGTCGCGGTGCAGAAAATTGCCGGCGCAAACGGCGACGGCATCCAGCCCGCCGGCGTTCAACATGGCGTTGGTGTCGGTGTACTCCTGCGCAGTCAGATTCCGGTGGGCTACGACTGCGGCGGTGCTTTCCGGATTGACATCGCACAGCGCAACGATGTCGGCTGCTTCCAGGAGGTAGCCGCTGAATTCCTTGCCGAAACTGCCGCAGCCGATCAGGCCGAACCGAAGTTTATCGCTCATGATGAAATTGTCGTGGTTGTGAGGTTCTAAGGTAATCGAATGTACGAATAGGATTGGTGCAGTCTCAGCACACCATGCCGATTTTCGAGGCGGCGCCGTGGGCCGGCGGGTATTCTCCCATCCAGCGTCCGTCATGCGGTTCATCCGCAGGCTGATACCTCGAATCGGACGACAACCGCCAGCGACTGCTGTGGTTGTCCAGGCTGGCGTGCACGGTACGCATCGTGAAGGTCAGCAGGTCGCCGGCCCGAAAGTCGGCGGTAAGCCAGCGGCCGCCGAGCTCGCGGCGGAGCTCGACTGGGTTTTCCGACAACCGCCCGTCCCAGAGCCCCTCCAGGTTTCCCGAGTCGACCTGGGCAGCCTCGGTACTGTCGAGACAGTAGGTATCGACGTCTTTTTCGTAATAGTCGCCAAGGGTCTCAGGGCGCAGGTGTGAGCCTTCGAGGATGATTAATCCGCCGAGGGTCATCGGGACGTCGCCGATCGGCACCCAGGCACTGAAAAGATTTTTGGAGCCACGGCTCATGTACACTGTATCGCAATGCGGGAAGACCCCTTTCGCACCGCCGGGTACAGCCCGAAACCAGGTGTAGTCAAAGTGGCCGGCAGGTCTGCCGAGGAAGCGGTCGAAGTATGATAGCAACGGACCGCTGTACAACAATTCTGACAACGGATCGTTGTGCTGCGCCAGTTTGTGGTCGAAGGGTTCACGGTTCACGTCCGGTGGTGAGATGCCATCCATGAGCGGGTGTCCGGCCGCCAGGCCGCCGGCAGCTTCGATCCGCGTGAGAATTTCACGGCGCGCAGTCATGACGTCATCGACATTCAGACAATCACGCAGGAAGACGTAGCCGTCGGTCTGGATGCGTTCGCGCAAGGCTTCGGTGTCGTCGAAAATGTCGTTGGATGGGCGCAGTTCGCCGAAGGCGCCGGGCGATGTATCCATCTCGTATCCGAACGAAGTAATTGGCTTGGTCATGGTATTGCGGATCTGTTTAGCGTGACGGTCGATATATCGGTGACAGAATATACATCGGGTATCAATTTTTCGCTTGGCGGCTGATGGGCCGCCCCGGCAGCTGGGCCGCGTGTATCCGCAACGATGGACATGATCGTCTACCGACCGGGCAGGTTTTTCGGCTACAGTTTTATCGGCTGGCCGCTTCTGACGCTTTCGAGCAGGCGCAGCGCGATGTCGGTGACCTCAATCGCGGACTCGAGCGGGCAGGGGTTTTCGCCATCACCGCGAATATGCGCGGCGAACCGGTGCAGGTGTGAATTGTGGCCCTTCTCCGGAAAAACCGACATGGCCGGCAGTTCGCCACCCTGTCGCTGGATTTCCTGGAAACGATCACAGGCTTCGTAAAAGGCTTCCATACCAACCTTGTCGGTGACCTCAGTGCCGGTGCCGAGTGGGAAACTGGTACGGAACGCTTCGCTGTCCAGGCCCCGTTGGCGGACTTCCATGTGATGGTCCAGGCAGATCGTAACATTGCGCAGCCCGACTTCGAACAACTCCTTGGGATAGTCGAAATTGCCCACCATCGAATGTGTTATTGTCGCCTGCGAACCGTCTTCGAAGCGGATGATCTCCGTGAAGTTGCCGCGATTTGAACCACTGGCGTACACCTCGGACGGCGCGCTGTCGTTGAGCCACAGCGCCAGATCGATGAAGTGCACCATCTCCTGCAGGATTATGCCGGCCTCGTCATCGTAGATCCAGCCTTTCCACGTGCGCACATCGTCATTGATGCGAATCAGCGTCTGCGTCTGATCTTCCTCTTCAAACTTGAACTTTTTCTCCTGCAGTCGATCGATGATGGCGCCGCGGTCGGCACCCTCCACTCGTGCCTTGTCCACCAGACGCTTGAACTCGAGCATTGCCGGGCTGGAGCGTCGATTATGCCCGACGCATACCGGCACTCCGGTCTCCCTGTGGACCGCGAGGATCTCGGCCATCTCCGATGTCGACTCGGCGAGCGGTTTCTCTGTATACACCGCAATGCCGTGCCGCAACGCCTCACAGATGACTTCGCCGCGGAGGCTGGAATGCGTGCACAGGACGATCAGATCAATGTCGTCCGCGCCCGTGATGGCGCGCCAATCGGTCTCGTGCCGCCCGGCGCCCCAGTCTTTTTGTGCCTGCACCGCGGCTTCGCTGTGGACATCGCAAACGGCGCACAGTTCGATCTCGTCACTGTTGGCGATGTTCGGAAGGTGGGCGCCGTTGGCCAGAGCACCGCATCCAATCACTGCTGCTCGCATTTTCATTTGTGCATCTCGACTCGTAAAATCTCAACAAAGAAAGTGACAGTACGCCGTAGGTCGATCAAGTCAAACCGTTCCTTGGCCTTCCCCGGCTGTGTTCGTATTTCCGATGCCCTGCGGTAAGTTCAAACTCGCTTTACGTGCGACTGAATCTCAAAACTTTTTCCTGGACCATGGCCAACGGAATCAATTGGAACCCGGCTTTCGAGGCGTTGCCGTTTTCGCCGATCCGCAAGATGTTCAACACTGCGTCGACCATGGAGGATGTCCTGCATCTTTCGATCGGCCAGCCCGACTTTCCGACACCGCCGCACATTATCGAGGCGCACATCGAGGCGTTGCGCGACGGCAAGACTCGTTACGAGATGGACGCCGGCCTGCCCGAGTTGCGCCAGGCGTTGGCGTCGTTTTACAACGACCGCTATGGGATCAGCCTGGGACCGGAGAACGTGCTGATTACGACTGGCTGCTGCGAGGGCATGTTCATCGCGCTCACCGGCGCTGTGCGCCCTGGTGCCGAGATCATTCTGGCCGAGCCATATTTCGTCCTGGCGCACGTCGCGGAGATGGCCGGCGCGACATTGCGTTGCATTCCGACCACCGCCGAAAACGGCTACCAGCTTGATCCGCAGGAAGTAATCGACGCGATCAACGATCGAACAACGGCGATCCTGCTCAACTCCCCCGGCAACCCGACCGGCACGGTGTATCCGCGTGAAACGATGACGACGATATGTGAGGTCGCTGCTGAGCGTGGCATCGCCGTGATCAGCGATGAAGTCTACGACCGCCTGATTCTCGACGATGTCGAGTACGCCAGCGCGTTGACCTGCGCTCCCAGCCTGGATAATATGATCATGTCGAGCAGTGTGTCGAAGACATATTCCATGGCCGGCATGAGGATCGGCTGGGTAATCTCTTCGCCGGAAAACATCGAGACCATGCAGCGGCCGCACATGTTCATAAGTACGACGGAGAACACCGCTTCCCAATGGGCTGCCGTCGCTGCGTTGAATGGTGACCAGAGTTGTGTCGACGAAATGGTCGCGGCCTATCGTGAACGGCGCGACCGGGTCGTCGAGCTGGTCTCGGCCGCACCGCACCTGACCGCCTACAGCCCGGGCGGCGCCTTCTTCATCACACCTTCATTGCCGGCAGGCACCGACTGTTTCGACGTCGCCATGCGCATGCTCACAGAAGCGCGCGTCTGCACGGTGCCGGGCGGTGCCTTCGGCGAGAGCTGCCGCAACGCGTTGCGGATCAGCTTTGCAACGTCGATGGATATAATCGAAAACGCCTTTGCGAGGATGACACCATGGCTCGAGAAGCAATCCTTCTGACCCGGCAGGATATTGCTGCCAACATCGATATCGCCGCCGCCGTCCCTGCCATCGAGGAAGCGCTTGGCGCTTTCGAGAAAGGGGAGGACTATCTGCCGCCGAAAACGATCCTCGAGATCCCTGTCGGCGAACCCGGCACCGCTTACGCCGCCTGCATCTCGGGCTACACGAAGACGACGAACCTGATGTCGATGAAGATCGGTCACGAGCGTACCCATAACCGTGAGCGCGGCCTGCCGACGACCGAGGCCTGGGTCATGGTCTTCGAGCCGGAGACCGGCGAGCTGCTGATGATCTGCGACGGCACATTGCCGACCATGCTGCGTACTGCTGCCGCGGCTGCGGTCGGCGCCAAACAACTGGCACGCGAAGATGCACACACGCTCGCCGTGATTGGCGCCGGCCAACTCGGCCGGCAGTGTCTGCGAGCGGTCACTACCGTGCGCCGGTTTGAAACGATCTACCTGCACGATGCCGTTGCGGACTTCGCAGAATCCGTCGCCGGCGACTTGTCTGAGGAACTCGCAGTTCCCATCGAGGTGGCGGACGCGGAGACTGCAGTGTGCAACGCCGATGTGATTGTCACGGCGACCAACAGCCGTGAACCAATCATCATGTCTGACTGGGTGCGCCCGGGCACGCACCTGTCATGCATGGGTACCGATCTGGCCGACAAGATCGAATGCGAAATGGCGCTGCTGCCGCGCTGTCGGCTTTTTGCGGACAAGGTCGAACACGCGTTGTTGCGCGGTGAAGTCAGCCAGGCTGTGGCGGCGGGGATTCTCGACGAGAACTGCTATCTCGGGTCCCTCGGTCAGATCATCAACGGTGACGTGGCGGGCCGCACCAGCAACGATGACATC
Organism: uncultured Lentisphaeria bacterium; assembly: GCA_913042885.1. The sequence continues at coordinate 10,072 of CAJWLW010000107.1, forward strand.
ACGGTGTTTGACGGTGTCGGCATCGGCATTCAGGACACTACGATTGGTAAGACTATCTACGACCAGGCTCAGGCCAAAGGACTCGGCATACGGCTGGCATTCTCCTGACGCGGTGGGTAAGGGGCTGAAAAATTGAAGAGGATATTCATATTCTTGAACTTTTTTAACCGTTTGACCGTTCAATCTCGTAACCTTTCACACGGAAATAATTATGCGTAAGAATCAACTGCTTGAGAAGCTGCGGGCGGACCAGGTCGTGCTAGGGTTGACCAACATGTACCCGGCTTCGGGGATCATCGAAGGTATGGGCCGCGGCTGGGATTTTATCTGGATCGATGGGCAGCATGGTGAGATGAGTTATGACAGTTGCCTGCATGCCACACAGGCCTGTACGGCAACGGGTATCGACAGTTTGATTCGCGTGCCCGGTGATGAATACTCGACACTCGGGCGTTTTGCCGATTTGGCACCGGCCGCAATCATGGTGCCGATGGTCGAGACCCCGGAGCAAGCCCAGGCGATTGTGCAGGGATTGCATTTTCCGCCTCTTGGCAACCGATCCTATGGCGGTCGCCGGGTCATCGATCTGGACGGCCGTGAATTCTACAAGCGCGAGCTGCTCGTGGTGGTGCAGATCGAAACGCTCGGAGCCGTTGAGCGGGCGGAGGCCATCGCCGCGGTCGAGGGCGTCGATGTGCTGTTCTTTGGGCCGGACGACATGAAAATGCGGATGGGCATTCCGATCAACACCCAGATCACCGATCACCCCAAATTGTCTGAAGCATTGGAGAAGACCGCAACCGCGGCGCGCAATGCCGGTGGCTGGGCCGCGACAGTTACCGGAACGCCCGCCGGCCTCGAGATGACGATGGGGATGGGCTACCGCATGCTGGTTGGTGGTGGCGATATTGGTTTTCTCCGTACCTTGTCGGCTTCCCGTCTTGCCGAGTTTCGTGGAGTCCTCGAAGGGTTCCAGGGCGATCCGGGCGACGGCGAGAGCGGCGGTGTGTATTGAGGTTCGGATCTTGAAGGCCTCAAGCCGCGTTGAAATGCGGCCTGATGCCGGATCGATATTCCGGTGCATGGGCGGGGCGCCAGCGGTCAAGGCAGTGCCGTCAGGATTAAGATTGGATGGCACCTCGTGCTTCGCCGCAATTGAATTTGGAAATTAACCGTACCATCCACCGCCTTTGCGACGGGACTCATGAAAATCGACCACCCAGACTCCGCCGACATGCATGTGCCGCTGCTGCTGCGATTCTGCATCGGGCTGCGCATGATTTGCGGTGTGCGCAAACAGGACTTCCAGGCCGGCGCTACTTATCGCTTCATGAACTGGGGCGACCGCCCGTTTCTCGTGCGCTGGTTCTGTTTCGTTAAATGGGCACTTTACCAGACCTTTGTCGCAATCCCGTCCGCCGCGAAATGCCTGCGAGTCGACGGGCCGGTTTCCTCCACACCGATGTGGCTGCTCGATGAGAATCCGCTGGCCAACCACCCCTGGGAAAACGCCGATGCAAAGCTGCCGGACGCAGCCGACGTCGTTGTGATCGGCGCCGGTTTTACCGGTGGCGGATGCGCCTATCACTGGGCCCGACGGGCGCCGTCTGATCGACGGATGGTCGTGTTGGAAATGGACGATCCCGCCAGCGGCAGCTCGGGTCGCAACGAAGGGCTGGTCGTGGTGGGCCGTTATTTCAAGGTCGTATACGACCGTGTCCTCAGCCACCTCCGGAATTCCTGTGCCCAATTCGATGCCGCGCAACGTGAGCTGTTGGCCCGGCAGTTCGCCCGTCGCTACTGCGAAGCGGCATACTACAACGCTGACCTGATTGCATCTACGATCCGTGACGAAGGATTCGATTGTGACTACAACCGCGCTGGCTGGGTGCAGGGCCAGGAAGACGCGCCTGCCGAGAGTTTGCGCGATTCAGTGGCGATGGCGGCGGCCGAGGGATTTCCGGATTGGGTCAGTATTTCACCCGAGGAGGCGGGCGAGAGATCCGGTATGCGCCTGACAAAACCTGCCGGTTTCTCGATAGCGGCTGCCTCATGGCATCCAGCCAAGTGGGTGTGGTGTCTGCTGCAGAAAGCCTTGAGCTCGGAAACCGTCGAGCTGTTCACCCGTACAAAAGTGACAGTCGTCGATGCCGATGCAGACGGCTACATCGTCCGTACCGATCGCGGTGACATCCGCTGCCGGTCAGTGATCTATGCGACGGAATCGTATACACCGAAATTGCTGGCGCGGTTTCACGACAAAATTCTGCCGATGCAGGAACAGGCAGCCAGCGGAGATGGCGGTCCGCCGGGGCTGAAACCGCATATCGGGATCAGTGGCACCTGGTGGTTTGGCGGCCGCTATGCGCAGCGCGTGCTGTTCGGTGCGGGCGGCTCCCGCGTGCCGGACGAGGAAGCCGGACGAAACCTGCCGTCGCGGTTCCTGTCACGCTTTGTCGGGCAGCAGATGGTACGCTTTTTTGGGCCATATCGGCTGGTAATGAAAAACGAATGGAGCGGCACCGTCGGTTACACGCCGGACGAATACCCGGTGGTCGGGGCGATCGATGGCAAGGGCCAGCATATCATTGGCGGCATGTGCGGTTCCGGCAGCGGTGTGTCCTTCAATGGCGCCCGCTGTATCTGCAACCGTATTCTGGGATTGACCGACGAGCCCGATCATTATCCGGCGGAATGCTTTGGGCCGAGCCGATTACTCGATCCCGAAACCCACCAATGGCCGGCAATGGATCAGGCGGAAAAGTGAGGAGGTATCAGGTTTCAGTAGAATCGTTTTTCCTTGGCCACTTGCCATCGTCTTGCCTGAAACCTGTATAGCCCAAAATTTCCAAATAAAGGAATCTTTAATGTCTGAACTTATCTTTGAATCCGGTGACAGCCGTTACGCCTTGAGCCTGGACTCCGGCTGCAATGTATTCTCCTGGCAATGCGAGGGAGAGGAGTTGCTGTATTGTCCGGAGGGTTTTCCCGACGTCGCCAACGGAGTGTTCGGCGGCGGCAACCCGCTGCTGTTCCCGTCGGTTGGTCGCACCTGGGACCGAAGTGGTGCGGAACCGGTGGCGGATC
>CAJWLW010000108.1 GCA_913042885.1 uncultured Lentisphaeria bacterium
AGCGATCTCAAACAACTCGAGTAGGCAGTTTCAGTTCGATATGTCTGCGCCTTTCCAGAGCCCGCGACAAGCCGCCTCTTTGCTTGCATGCGCCGGCGTATCGAGTCAGAGAATTTCGTCCAGGGCGCTTTCGAGTGTCGCAACCGTGCGGTCGACGTTCTGCAGTTTGTCGAGTCCGAAAAGACCGACGCGGAAAGTCTGGAAATCGGCCGGCTCATCGCATTGCAGCGGCACCCCGGCAGCGATCTGAATGCCCTGTGCCGCGAACTTTTTGCCCGCCTTGATGTCCGGATCGCTGGTATAGCTGACGACGACCCCGGGCGCCTGAAAGCCTTCGGCCGCGACGCTCTTGAAGCCTGCACCGGTAAGCAGTGCGCGGACCTTTGATCCAAGCTCCGCCTGGGCCGCTTTGACTTTGTCGAAGCCACACACCTGGGTGTCCTGCATGACGTCACGGAAGGTGATCAGCGCGTCTGTCGGCATGGTGGCATGGTAGGCGTGCGCACCGCCCTCATACGCCGCCATGATCTCCAGCCATTTACGCAGATCGCAGGCGAAACTGGTGCTGGTCGTTTCCTCGATGCGCTCACGGGCAAGAGCGCTGAGCATGACCAGGCCGCAGCAAGGCGAGCCGCTCCAGCCTTTCTGCGGGGCGCTGACCAGGATGTCGACGCCGCACGCCTGCATGTCGACCCAGATAGCGCCGGCGGCAATGCAGTCGAGCACAAACATACCGCCGACAGCGTGCACAGCGTCGGCAACGGCGCGGATATAATCGTCCGGCAGGATCATGCCGGAAGCGGTTTCAACGTGCGGCGCAAAGACCAGGTCGGGTCGCTCGGATGCGATCGCCGCGACAACCTCTTCGATCGGCGCCGGGGCGAAGGCGGCGTTGGGACCGTCTTCGATCTGGCGGGCTTTGAGCACCGTGTGGGCAGCCGGGATGTTGCCGGTCTCGAAAATCTGCGTCCAGCGGAAGCTGAACCAGCCGTTGCGGATGACCAGGCAATTCCTGCCGGTAGCGAACTGGCGGGCAACCGCTTCCATGCCAAACGTGCCGCTGCCCGGCACGACAACGACGGCCGCGGCGTTGTAGACCTGGCGCAGGGTCGTCGAGATGTCGTTCATGACACCCTGAAACTGCTGCGACATATGGTTCACAGCGCGGTCGGTGTAGACGACCGAGTATTCGAGCAGACCTTCGGGATCGACGTTGGGCAACAGGCCGGGCATGGCAACCTCCATTGGGTTCTTTGATTGATTTCCGCGGCCCCCATCTTACCCCGCAACTACCAGTCGTGCAAGATGCGCTGTCCAGGACAGGGCGGCCGGCGGCGAAATCGATGCTCTGGCAATAGCGCCGCACAAAATGTATGTTTGCCACCTCACTGACGGTATTTTCTCCAGGCGTTCAAGTCACTGAAACCCCACCACCCATGGACGGACAGCGACAGAAAATTTGTCGCGCCGAACTTCACGCTCGTCGAGTTGCTCGTCGTTCTCGTTGTCATCGCCATCCTGATGTCGCTGCTCATGGGCGCCTTGAAGAATGCCAGGGAAACCGCCAAGACCGTCGAGTGCATGGCGCGCCTGCGTTCGTTTCACCAGTGGCAGCACCTCTACCGCGTCGATAACGACATGTGGTTCGTTGTGAACCGTACATGGGGACCGGGCCTAGAAGGGCCCGACATTCCGAACCCCGAGTCACCCCAGCATTACGATACGTTCGTAAACGCCCTGAAGACCTATATGGGTGAAAAAGACTGTCCGTCCCGCCGCGCCCGCCCCGGCGGCGCACTTTCTGATCGGCGAGATAAAGGGTGTCGACTCGCGGATCGGCTATTTCGACGATTCGAGCCAGCCAATATATCCGCACGCCGGCCAGACCAACGTCCTGATGGTCGACGGTAACGTCGAACGCTACCACTATCCGCTGGTCGATCACCTGAACAACGGATTCAGGTTCCGATAAAAAGGCCTGGAAGACTGGTGCCGAACGTACCGGCGCGCGCTGGCCGGCGCGCTGGTCATCGCGGCAGAACCGCTGGTGCCGGAGACGGCCGAACAGAACCGCATCAGGCGTGTACGAGAAAATCGCGGGACGCGATGAAGCCGCGCTTCTCGCCCTCTTCGGTACCGTTGAAGTTCATGTCTTCCAGTTCGATGCTGATGCGGCCGCCATAACCGGCATTTGCCAGGATGCCCAGCAACTTACCCCAGCGCGTGCAGCCGTGACCGGGAATCGTGTATCGCCAATACGTCTCCCCGAACGATATCGACGGCGGCGCAACAGCCGTCTGCAGGGTGCCGTATTCGTAGAGATTCTCACCCAGGATTTCGGTGTCCTTGCCATGCACATGAAATGATGCCGAGACGAACTCCTCGAGGAACCGGACCGGGTCAATGCCCATGCGGATCAGATGTGACGGATCGAAATTGACACCGAGATTCGCCGCACCGGTTCCTTCGATGATGGTGCGGTAGCCTTCGGGTGTGCATGCAAGCACCGGGAAATTCGGCGCCGGCCCCGGCCAGCCCTCGAGCACGATTTTCGCACCGCCGCCGGGCAATCCGGCGATCTGCTCACACAACCGGCCGTAGCCGGCGATGGCGTGATCCATAGCTGTCTGGCGATTCTCTGCAGCATCGTCACCGAACGGGCACACGAAAAACACCCGGGCCCCGTATTCGTATACAGACTTCACGTAGTCGACACACCTGTCGACTGCAGCAGTGCGACGAGCACTGTCTACGGCTGCCAGCTCACTCCATGGCTCCGGCAGATCAACGGTACCTAAAGCGACGCCGGCATCGGACAGTGCCTTGATCTGCTCCGGTGCCCAGGCGCCGGTGTCGACGCATTCGAAGCCGTTTTCCTTGGCAAACGCTGCCAGGTCACCGATATCGGACATCCACTTACAGTTGCAGCGAATGCCGATTGGAATCGAGCCGGTAGTTGTTTTGGCCATAATCAAAACTCCCTGGTTGAGCATAAATCGGTAAAGCAGGATAAGAACATTAGAGCCGGTCGTAATCGGGATGGCAGGTGGTGCGCAAAACAATATACGCATCCGGATTGGCTTCAAGGATGAGTTTGGCTTCCGCCTCGACTTCACCCCAGGTCGATCCGCGCTTTCGCGTCTGCCAGCCGCTGTCGATCCACCAGAAACAAAGCTGAATGCCCGCCACAACCGTTGTCGTTCCGTGGCATTTGTACAATAGCACGGTGCCGCCGCGGAGTTGATTCCGGTGTAACGTTGATTGCACGAACCCTGCCAGTCATGGACTCGCCAGCATGTTCCGATAGTGATCTTCGAGATTGCAGGCGACCGCGCGCCAGCTGAAATTCTCCACAGCCCTTCGGCGGGCAGCGGCACCGAGATTCTGCCGGAGGTCCGGAAATTCAAGCACTTTGACGATGGCGGCGGCAAACGCGGCGATATCGCCCGGTTCAGCGTACAGCCCGGTATCACCGAGGATTTCCCGGTCGGCGGCACGGTCGAAGCTGACGGTAGGCAGCCCCATCGCCATGTAGTTGAACAATTTGCCATTGCCCTCGGTCTCGCCGATCTTCGGACTGACAGCAAGGTCGCCCAGGGCAAGGTATTCGGGGGCGCGGCCATACTCGACGCGCCCCGTGAAAGTGCAATTGCGAAGCACTCCCGCACTCTCGACCATGGCGCGGTAGCGCTCGACGTTGGGATACCCCATGATCAGATAGTGGTGGTCGTCGCGGGTCTTGAGCGCCAGCGCCGCGGCCTCTATCAGGAGCTCGATCCCCTGGTGCGGCATGAGCAGTCCGAGGAAGACGACGACATGCTTGCCGGCGGGAAGCTGCAGCTCACGCCTCAGCTCCGGGCTGCCCGGGCGAGGCGAAAAAACGTCCGTGTCGACGCCGTCCATAACGACGCCGACCTCCCGCGGCGGCGGCAACAGATTCCCGTCGACGGAGTTGGCCAGCCTTCCGCTGGAAGCTATCACAGCGTCAGCGTGGCGGACGATCCAGCGCTCCGTTGTGGCAATCATAGGGCGAAGCAACTTCTTCACTCCGGAAAAAAAACCTTTCTCTGTGAGCTCGTCGACGAACCCGCCCTGCATGTCGAGAAGTACCGGGCAGCCTGTGAAAGGACGGCAAAGAAGCCCGATAAAAGCGCCTTCGTGGATGTGGCCGTGGACGATATCGAAATGCTCGGCTCGCAAGGCACGCAAGGTGGTCACAAACAAGAGCAGATCGATGAAAATCCGTTGCAGGGACGCACCCGTCTGCTCGGCCCCGTACCATGGTACGCGCAGGGATCGGTAGACCCGGAATCCATCCGGGTCACGACCGCAATGATAGGCGGCGAACACAACGTTGTGGCCGCGCTCGCGCAATGCCCGGGCCTGCTCGAAGACGTGGACCGAAAAACCACGGTCGACAAAGAACGGGTTCGGCGCCACCATCAGCACGTTCAGTGTAGCGGCCGCGGTGCCCGGGCTGTAGTCTTCGCCATCGCGGATGCTCATTGTGGCTCTCGCAGCCGGGGTTCGTCGGGTTTGCCTTGACGGCAGCCGCAAAGCCAAAGGATGACGATACCAATAGTCCCGTCGAGCAGGATGATCGAGACCAGTCCTAGGCGCACGCACAACGTCGTCGCGATCGCCTGGCCGGCAGGCATTCCGGCCAAGACCATGAGACCAGCCCAGGACACATCGCTGGTACCCACGGCAAAGGGGCCGTGGATAGGGAGAATGCTGATGACGGCGGCGGCAACACCGACAGCCGCGCATTGAGCGACAGTCAGTGGGGAGCCGAATGCCATCTGCATGAGTGTATTGAGGACGGCCATTGTACCCCAGATCAGACACCCTAAGAATAGGGAATACAGACACGGTCGCCAGCCATCTAGCCTTGTGAAACCGGCGTGGGCCGCGCGAGCATGGCGTCCCAGCCAGGTGTCGCTGAAAGTGGGATTTGCCCTGACCATCCACGCAGAGAACATGAGCACCCCGGCCAACAGCACGGTCGACAGCCCGATCAACCCCCACTGGAGCACATCGAAGTGCTGCGTGAGGGGGACGAGACTGTTGGCGCAAAAGAACAGCAGCGACAGGGCGAGCAAGTCCGTCACCCGCAACAGAATCCAAACCGGAGCGATGCCGGCAATACTGCCGGTGAACTTGAACTTGCTGAGCAGTGCCAGAAAAGTGATCTCCCCGGAACGGAAAGGAAGCACGAAGTTGAGGAATCGAAACATGGCGAAACTGGCGTACAGTTCCAGCCGGCGACCCGGTGCCGGGAAGAAGCGGTAGAACCGGATCGTTCGCAGGCCAGTCATTGCCAGGCCCGCGACCACCGCGACAGCAAGAATTCCGACATCCACCTGGTTGGCAACGCGGCAGAGATCGCCGAGGCTGACATCCCGGACCATGACAAGGAAAATCCCGATGCCGACGACGAGGAGAACCAAAGCGACGGCATGCGCTGTCCGGCGACCGCTGGGAGAACGCTGCGGGATGTTCTGTAAATTCTGCACGGGATAGCTTGCGATGGGAGGGCCGAACCACTTGGACAGGCGTCCGATATATCTCGGTCAACGAGCGGTTTTTAACGTAACCGACAGTACCAGGTTTTCAACGCCATATGGTTTGCCATGGAAACCGCCAACGGCCGCGAACAACCCTTGCATCGGTGGCTATGGGTACCACCGGGCGACAGCGGCATGGCGGTGCTGCAGGATGCGGTATTCGCAGGTGATTGTCTGGATGGGCGTCTGCGATTGAACCTGGTACGCTCGAGCACCATGCGGATTGCACGAACCGTGGCTGCCTCACGCAGCCGACCCGCAACACCGCACGGATCAGGGCGTGCATCGCATGCGACTGTGGTTCCTGCCGGATGTCGAACTCAATGTTGACCGGTTGGCGCAGATGACCGCGACGTTCCTCGAGCCCTGTTCAGTGCTCCGAGTTTCAGCACAAGCCCCTGTATCTCTTCCTATCTGTATTCCGCATCACTTCATCTCGATCACTGCAGCACCCTTGAGCGCATCGATGAGCCGTACCAGTTTCTCTTCGCGCTTCTGCTTGGAGATCAGCAGACGCACGAGCCGCTCAGTCGCTTTCTGGCCGCGCTTTTCTATTTGCGGCTGGTAGCGCTCCGGATGGGCCGCGATATGAGCCGCCACATCGGCATTGGCAACCTCGGATATCTTGGCGCCGGTGCCTATGAACTGCGCCGTGTACCGCGTGATGATCATCGAACGGATTCTCCGTTCGATCCCTTCATCGAAATCCGCTTCCTTCCAGGGCGGCACATGGTCCGGCTCAATCGCGACCGTTTTCGCGGTCTCGGTAGCGGCGATGACGTGCGACGTCAACGTCCTGCTGAAGCCGCCTTCGCTGACAAACTGCGGAATCTCGACCGTCTCCGCGCCTGCCGATGCCGTGGCGTTCCTTCCGATGCTCTGGGCCAGCGACCAAAGCGACATCTCAACCGCGCCAACCACCAACGGCTGCTCGAACGAAGCCTGTACCGCTTCGACGTCACCGACATCCACACCGGAGGCTCGCAGAATGGCAATCATCTCTTCCCAGACCGCGGCGCGTTCGTCGGCCGGTGGGCTGGACTTTGCAGACTTCGCAGCGGCCGCCGCTGTGATCCGCCGTGACATGAAGGACATCTCGAGGTCGCTCGCCATCTTGCTTATCCAGGAATCGCGCGCGGCAGCACGGTCTCCGGGCACCTCGGGCAAGTCGAGTTCACCGCTTTGCCTGGCCATTCTTTCGTACACGCCCGCCATCACAACAATCTCGGCGGTTGTCGCCTGGCGCCTGAAATTCCGGCGCAGCCGCTCCATCTCCGCACCTTCGTGCAGGCCCTGTTCGGCGGCGGCCTGGTAGAGGATTCCATTGCCGATGGCTGATTCGATATGCTTCCGGGCCATATCCGATTCACGGTCAGCGACCATGGTTTTCAACACTTTCACCGGCATCCCGTTAACCGTTGCCACAGTCACGTACCGATGGCTGGGTTGTTGTCCGCAGATGTTGAGGATGCTGAACGAACAGCTCAACAGGATGAGGCGCAAGGCCATTGTCTCCGGTCCTCCGAGATCGCACCGTTAATTACGTGAATTCAAGTGATTCCATAAGACGCTTACTGGCAGTACAAATGCCGGCCCGAGGCGCCGGACACCGAACACTTCGCTGCACTTCTTCCCTTTCCGCTCACAGCCGATACAGTAAACGATCACCGGCAGTTTACACAGTGCCGGTTCGGGTGCGACTCAAGAGTCGCACAATGTCATGGATGGCGGCCTGACAATTGCAGTGTGACCGGATCATACACATGGAAGTGATCGAAAACTGCGAGCCGGGAGTGTGGGATGCGTATGTGCAACAGCATCCCGAGGCTTTCCTGTTTCATACGTCTGTCTGGCGCACGATCATCCAGCGCAGCTTCGGACATCGCACGATTTATCTGGCCGCCATGGAAGGCGGCGCCGTCCGCGGCATCCTGCCGCTGGTGCACCTCAAGAGCCTACTGTTCGGCAACTTCGTGAGTTCGCTGCCGTTTGTGACATCCGGCGGCGTTTGCGCCGACAACGAGACAGTGGCCCAGGCGCTGCTGCGGCGAGCCGTGGCGACGGCCGAATCGCTCGGCGCCGGGCACCTCGAGCTGCGTCAGGAGAGCAACGTCCTGCCGGAGCTGGTGACCCGGGAACACAAAGTGTCGATGCGGCTGCCCCTGGCCGCTGCAGCCGATGATATGTTTGCATCCTTTCGTTCCGAGATCCGCAACCGCGTGCACAAAGCGGAGAAGGCCGGCCTGGTTGCCGACATCTGTGGACCAGAAGGCCTGGATGACTTCTACTACTGCTTCACAACCAACATGCGCGATCTCGGCACCCCGGCTTATGGCCGGGAGTTTTTTGCGAATATGTTCGATGAATTCAGTGACCAGGACATTCGCATCGTCCGTGTGCGCCGAGGGAAAACCGTCATGGGTGCCGGAATCATGATCTTCGGGCGCGACCGTGTTGAACTGCCGTGGGTATCTTCGCTGCGCCGGTACTTCGAGTTGTCGCCGAATAATCTGCTGTATTGGCACGCCATGACGCACGCAATTGAACGCGGCATGAAGACTTTCGATTTCGGCCGATCAACGCTGGAAGCCGGTACCTACGAGTTCAAGAAACGCTGGGGCGCCGAGCCGCATCAGCTATACTGGCAGTACTGGGCGCCGGCCGGCGATGCCCCGGACCTGAGTCCCGGCAACCCCAAGTTCCAGCTCGCCATTCGAATCTGGCAGAAACTCCCGGTGTCCCTGACCAAACTGATCGGCCCGCCGATCGTAAAGTATCTTCCCTGAAACAATGACGACGACTCATTCGACCGATCCCCGACACCTGAAGCTGTCGCAACCCCTGAGCCTGGTCGAAGAGGAACCTGAAACCTGAAAGCTCCCACCAACATCCTGACTGTTGACGTCGAAGACTGGTTTCACTATCTCGACCCTGGCCTGATGAAACCCATGGGCCAATGGACCGATTACGAAAGCCGTATCGAGGCGGACATCGATCGTATCATCACGGTTCTCGACGGACTGCAGACGACGTGTACCTTCTTCGTGCTCGGCTGGATCGCCGAGCATCATCCCACGGTGGTACACAGCCTTGTTGCCGCTGGCCACGAAGTGGCGACACACGGCTACGGCCATGTCGTGCTGGATCAGCAGACACGTGACGAGTTCACAGCAGACCTCGACCGCTCGATCGCGGCCATCGAACAAGCGGGCAGCAACGTGGAAGGCTACCGGGCGCCGGGATTTGTCAGTCAAACGTGGTTGTTCGAGGAGTTGACGGCACGTGGGTTCAAGTATGACGCCAGTGTCCTGCCAGGGCGCTGGTTCAACGGTGCCCTGCCAAGTGCCGGTCGGACACCATTTCAGCTGCCGTCGGGGCTCTGGGAGTTTCCGTACTCGATCGTCAAATGCCTCGGCGCCGAGCTGCCGATCTTCGGCGGCGGCTATCTGCGCATCACGCCGCACTCGGTGCTGGCATCCGCGATCCGGCGGCAGAACCGGGCGGGCCTGCCGGTCGTGTTATACTTTCACCCGCGCGAGTGGGATCCGGCGCCCCCCGAGACCGGGCTCACCGGCTTCACCCGCTGGCGACGCAACGTCAATCTCGCGGCCTCCCGCACCAAGATCACCCGACTGATCGAACAATTCGAGTTTACCTCGATCCGTGAGGCGATGTCAGGGCTTGAGCAGCCCTGACAACTTTCCCTGCAAAATCACTCAGCAATCATCCCGTGTTGACATCGATGAACTGCCTGTATGGGGGGCGTAGGGGCCAGGCCATTGGTGTCTTGACATCGACGAAGACTGAGCTATAGCTAGCCGGTGACCACGGAGGGCACGGCGATACGGACAGGATGCCCATGGGGACAGGTCATTCATCTCTTTTCTTCAGTTCACATAGACATCGTCGGATGGCAGAATATTATCGGTGTGCGAGAAAAAATCGCCCCCACTGCGTTTTCTGAGTTTATGGTCCAGGTTGCAGGGCATGCTTTTCACCGGTTTTCACAGATGGTTCCCTCTACAGCCCCGGCAGCGGACTCGTACAGGCGGGAAGCGATGGTTCGTCATTGCGACGATTAGTGGAGGAGTGGACTTCGTGCTGAAGTACTGGTTGGGCCATCGTGCGGCCGGTATTCCGGACGCTGTGTATTCTCTCGGGTCGTATCATTGAGGGGTCAGGACGACCGGACGGGGTGATTGATTTCACATAGCTCCAGATGCTCGACACACTTTGAATGAATGGAGACCCTGAAGGCTGTCTGCTCGGTAGATATGATCTTTTAGCTATGCGAGGTCCGGGACGCTGAGTCTCGCAGAGGGGGGGGAGACGTTATGAATAGGTGGTTATGGATTATTGTTCTTTCTGCGTGTGTATGCCTGTTCACTGGCTGTCCGTCAAGCAACGAAGGGAACCGCTCGAAAACCGACGGGAACGTCGGTCAATGGAAGACGCAGAAGAGAAAGCTTCCATCGATTCTTGTGGACGCAGAGTGGTTGGCGAACAACCTCTCTATGACGGACCTGCTTGTCATCGACGTTCGCTCCGAAATGGAGTACGCCGAAAAGCACATAGGCGGGGCGGTCAACCTTCCGTGGACGCGGACGAACGACATCGCACGTGAGGACTTCCAAGTGGCATCCTACACGGTGATTGGAACAGTCATGGGGGCAGTTGGAATCGAGCGTGGCAGACCGGTTGTGCTTTATGATGCCGGAATGTTTATCGACTCTACGCGTGTATTCTGGGTGCTCGAGGCGCACGGCCATACAAACGTTGCCGTTCTCGATGGCGGGTTCCAGCTGTGGCAAGCAAACGGTGGTGCCGAGAGCCAGGTGAGGACGCCGATAAAACCCCGGCAATTCGAGGTGCGTATGCGACCGGATACGATGTCCAGCAAGCTCTTGACCCGGCGCGCACTTGAAAAGGAGAACGTGACGATCCTTGATTGCCGCAAGCCTGAAGAGTATCGGGGTGAAAAGAGCATTATCGATCGCAAAGGACGGATCCCCGGATCGGTGAATGTCGAATGGGTTGAGAACTTCCGAGAGGTTCCAGAGGGGAGAAGGCTGTTGAGTATCGAGGCGCTAAAGGCTCTTTATGAGATCACGGGTGACCGGCGAATCATTGCGTATTGTAACAAGGGCCGCCAGGCAGCGGGAGCTTATTTCGCCTTGCGCATGCTCAATCGCAAAGTCTCAGTGTACGACGGCGCATGGTATGAGTGGGGAACCGACCCCAACCTGCCGATTGAAAAATGATGGAGGTTCGGTGCCAGTGCCCGCTTCAAAGCAAATGAGAATGCTTCGTCAGAGCCTGGAGTCGCAGCCACTGAGCAGGCGCCTGGCTTTTCTCGTGTTCGGCGGTGCGTTTTCTGTGATGGTGGCGTTTCTTCTTTGGACAACGTTTCATGATGTAGGCATGGCCAAGTCCGGTCGTCTGGAGCGGACAGAGTCCATGCTGGCGGCGTTGAGCCGTGACTTTTATGACCTCTCGGTTCTCAGGGACACCGAGCTCAATCTTGACCTCGTGGCTCGCTTCGAGGCTTTTGGTGAAGTCGAAGCGGTTTGCGCCTGGACCACCAACCCGAACGATCGCTATTTTCTCTACCAGCGTACCGACAACGATTCCGCGCCGTACAAGCCTCCGGCTATAGAGCCGCAAATGGTCGGACGGGCGCTCGAGTTCGTGCATCCACAGTTGATCGATGGGCAGGTATACGGCCTGGCCTACATCCGGGTTTTTGCCCCCGAGGTTCAGGATAGACTCGCAGACCTGGTGCGTTCTCTGGTTATCCTGTCACTCGCAATCGCGATTGGAGCGGCGCTTTTCTTTCGTGAGCTGCGGCGGAAAATCTCCGAACCGATTCACGCACTCGTAAGCTTCACCCGCGAAGTGGCGAAGACCCGGAATTTTTCCAGACGATTGGAATCCCGAGCAGATAGTGGTGAACTCTTGGAGCTCGCCGGGGCGATTGACTTTCTGCTCGAACAGGTCGAAGCACATCGCCTGATGTTCGAGAAGGGGGAGCATGAACGCCAGCAGCTGGAGAGGCAGCTGCAGCAAACGCAGCGGTTGGAGGCGATCGGGCGGCTGGTCGGAGGCGTCGCGCACGACTTCAACAACCTGCTCTTGGCGATCACAGGGTACGCACACCTCCTGGAGGATGAGATTCCCGAAGGCTCTGGCGCTCGGGACGATCTCCAGGAAATCCGTCTCGCTGCGGACCGTGCCGCGGCGTTGACCCGTCAGTTGCTGCTTTTCTCCCACCGCGAGGAGACAGAAGTCGAAATTGTCGATCTGAACGAGCTTGTCAACGGTCTCGAGAATATGCTCCGTCGACTGATCAGCGAGGCCGTGACATACCAGACGATTGCCGGCGAAAACATCGGTGCGATCCAAGCAGACCCGGGGCAGATCGAACAGCTTCTCGTCAACCTCGTGATCAATGCGCGAGACGCTATGCCAAGCGGCGGAACGTTGGTAGTCGAGACAGCGAAAGTCAACCTCGACGCGGAGTTCTGTCGCGTGCACGCAGAAATGGAGCCCGGTGCCTATGTCCAGTTGACGGTGACCGATTCGGGTGAAGGGATGACAGACGAGGTACAGGAACGGCTCTTCGAGCCATTCTTTACGACCAAAAAACGGGGCAAAGGCACGGGACTGGGACTGGCAACCTGCCACGGCATCGTGAAAAGCAGTGGAGGCTGCATAATGGTGTCCAGTAAACTCGGGCACGGAACGGTTTTCAAAATCTTTCTGCCGGTAACGACGCAGGATAAAATCTTGACGGTCAAGGATCAGCAGACATCTCTCACATCCAAGGCGATGAGCACGGAGACTCTCCTTCTTGTCGAAGATGAAGCCGCTGTGCGGTATGTAGCTGCGCGCACTCTCCGGCGGCGTGGCTATGTCGTCTTAGAAGCTGCGGACGGTTTGGAAGCTTTGGAATTTTTCGATGGCGGTGAGATGACCATCGACTTGGTTGTGTCCGACGTAATCATGCCTCGAATGGGTGGTGTCGATTTGCTTGAAGAATTGAAGTCGCGGAGTGTTCTCAAGAAAATGCTGTTTACCTCCGGTTACACGGACGACGCGTTTCGCGGGCGGGAAGAACTGCGTTCCCAGTATCCTTTCCTGCAGAAACCATACAGTCCGGAGGCGTTGGCCCGTATGGTCCGACAGCTTCTTGACGACTGAACTGAGAAAGGTCCGCGCTGGAGTCCCAGTTGCTTGCAGTGTACGATAGAAGTCAGCCTCACCCCCCAACCGGTGCGCATCGCATGGCGCAGTCTGATCGGAAACAGCATCTCGCTGCGGTTGTTGTCCAGCGAGTGACGTGTTATCATTGTGTCCTCGCCGACGCGAGTCATCAGGCTGTCGGACGCCTGCAGAACAGTGCCGGCAGAGAAAGCCAGGATAAGGAAGACAGTTATGCGCATGGGGTCGATTGGGCATCAGGCTGAGGCGAAGGGGTAGCTTCGGGAGCC
>CAJWLW010000109.1 GCA_913042885.1 uncultured Lentisphaeria bacterium
CGGTGACCGTCACCGTCTGGCCCGTGTCCCAGTTGCCGGTGGTAAACGTAAGCGTCGCTTTGTCCACTGCTGCATCGGCTTCGGAATTACTGGTGACAGTGAGTACCACATCCGACTCCGGTTGGGCGTCGAGCACCACATCGAACGAATCGGTTCCGGCGCTTTCCGCCACGACTGTCGAACCTGACGATTCGGTGACCGTGAATCCGGCTGTGTCATCGTCCGTGCAGGTAACCGCAACATCCTGGTCGGCTAATGCATCGAAGGCATCGTCCGAGCTGCCGTCATCGACAGCGAGCGTCACCGTCGTCGTATCGTCACGATCGAAATCGTCATCGACAGCGGTGACAGTCACCGTCTGGCCCGTGTCCCAGTTGCCGATGGTAAACGTGAGCGTTGCCTTGTCCACCGTCGCCTCGGCTTCGGCCAGGCTGGTCACAGTAAGTACCACGTCTGAGTCCGGTTCGACATCGAGCACCACATCGAACGTGTCGGTCCCGCTGTTCTCCGCCACAACTGTCGAGCCTGACGATTCGGTTACCGTGAATCCGACCGAGTCATTATCGGTAATTGTGACTGTGTGAGTGGTGGTCGCCCCCTGGTCGGCGTTGGTTGGCGCTCCCATATCGACGATAACCGTTTCGTTTGACTCGGCGTCGCCGTCGTCAACTACAGTTACCGTGATGTCCTGACTCGACTGTCCGGCGGCGATATTGATTGGTGAGGCGGTTATCGTGTAGTCGTTGGTGACGGTTGCCGTGGCGGCGACATTCACCGTAAACGGCACACTTACATTCCTGCCGGAGACAGCGCTCAACTGCGCCGTGATCGTCAAGCCACCGACAGACTCAATGGCCGATTGCGAGGGAGCAGTGAAGGTGACCGTCGGCGTGGCATCGTCGTCATCGATCGTCAGCGTATGGGTGACGGTTGTACCCTGCGACGCATTGACGGGTGTTCCCATATCGACGATGACCGTTTCAGCAGCTTCGTCCAGGTCATCGTCATCGGGATTGATGGTGATGGTCGCGGATGTGTTGCCGGCGGCAATTGTCAACGGCGAACCTGTCGCGACGGTGTAGTCGTCGGGATCGGCTGCCGTGCTGCCGCCTGCGATTGAAAACGGCACGGACACGGACTGTGAAGTGGTGCGATCCAGCGTGGCAGTAACAGTTACAGATACGGTTGTTTCATCTGTGCTTTGTCCTGCGGCGGTGAAGTCGACGACAGGCAGGCCAATGTCGAGATTTTTGGCAGCAGCGAGAGATCCGGCAGCGCCCGGAACAGCCAGAGTGAGAACAGCGGTATTGCCGGCGGAATCCCGGATCGTGCCACTATTGAATGCCAATGCGGAGGTACTGATGTAATCGAGATCGGTGTTGACATCACCAGTGCCGACTGTGTAGTCGAACGTCAGCGTACTGCCGGAAGAAGCGCCGGTGAAATCGACAACAGCATCCGTACCGCCGGTTTCCAGGGTGATCTGCGGCGTGCCGGTCACGATGACATCCTCGCTGAAAACGACTTCGATAGGGATCACTTCACCGGGGCCATACGCCCCGTTGGTCTTGTCGGCGGAGACGCTGTCGACCGTCGGTGAAACAGCATCGATTGTCATTGTACCGCCGTTCACCGGCAAACCGGTCTCGGCCAGGGTTTTGGACGAGTCCATGCCGCTGACCACCAGGCCCGACAATTGGGCCAGAAAATTGTCATCGTTGCTTTCACTGCCATTGAAGGAATAGCTGATGAGGAAGTTATGAGTCGCACCGGCAGGAATCGTATAGGCTGACCGGAAGGTGATCGGGCCGGCAAACGTATCAGTGCCGATCTCGGTGTCACCGGGATCTACCTGACCGTTCCCATCATCATCGTAATTAAGCGTTACCGCCGTGACATTGCCGGACGACCCGGTACCGACATTCGTGATCTCCCACTCACGCACGCGACTATCCTCCTCGGCGCCGGCGGTAATCGTGAACTGGTTCATGATGACATTGCTCTGACCGACCCCGAGTCCGCTGTCGACTGGATTCTCTGTGCCGGCGACAGCGGTCGCCGAGCCTTCGTCGTAGACCTGTAGGTAACCGAAAATCAGATAGCGCTCACTCGGATGGGCGGAATTGCGTAAAACCAAGGCCCGGCTGCCAAAATTCGCAGCGCCATCAACGGACAGATCCCAAACGATCGTCTCGCCAGTGAAGTTTGGCGCACCGCTAGCTTCGTCCTTGAAATCGCTGATCACCAAGCCGCCGCCAAGGATCGAGAGCTCGTCCAACGTACCGACGCTCGGCATGTTTGCACCAATGAGACCGACCGTTTCGGCCTGACCGCGCTTAAGCCGGATCCCCTGTGTGCGTGCCAACGTGGTCAAGCCATTCTTGAAGGTACTGAACCGGCAGGTCATCGATGAATTGCCATCCGCGACCGTCAGGTTTTCGGACGTGGTCGTATTTGCACTGACTACCACACCGGCGGCATCGTCCGAGGCGGTCGTGATGAAATCTGTGGGCGCCCCATTGGCGAGAAAAAGACTGGAAAGGCTCTCCCAGGACTGGTGCAGGTTGTCATTTTCCGCACTGTTCAACGTTGGAAAGGCGCGCAGCGTATAGGTGCCTGGCGGAACACCTTCGATCTTGTATGTGCCGGAGTCGGACAATGAGGTCGTAATGAGCACGTCATTGCTGTCGAACAGCCCGATCTGCGCCATGTGCACGTTGCTGCTGTCGCTGGTTTTCGTGATCGTGCCGCTGATCGTCCCGACCGTGGCCAAATAACCCTCGACCGGATAAATCAGACTGATTGCCAGTTTATCGTCCTCGGTCAAGGTACGCCCTCCGGTGTTGCACTGGCAGGTACCGATCCAGGAACCGACATAGCTCATTTCGCTTTGCGCGTGCGGACTGTGCGCCAGGCCGAGTGCATGCCCGACCTCGTGCAGCGCGGTCGCCTCGAGATCGATGTCCGTGGACCCGTCGTTGCTGAAATTTGCAGACGTTCGAAATGCGATGTCCGCATCGGAAATCTGCTTTGGCGTCGTCAGAAAGAAAGAAGTCGTCGCCAGTCCGGTGGCCCCGCCGAGATTGCCGCCCCATTGCGTATTGCCTGCACCATCCGTGAAGCCGATCGTGAAATCCTCGTTCGCACTTGCAACCGGCGTATCAACGGTGACGTTGGTGCCGCGAGAGAAGGCAATCTCGGCATTCTCGACATCCTCCCAGGTCTGGAAGGCATTGATTACGGCGTAATTGGAATCCTCGTCGGGGATTGCGAAGGTGCCGGCCGTAATCAGCCGGAACACGAGCTTGTCGTTGTCGAAATACTCAGGGCCGGCGAACCCACCCTCGGAATCCCAAACCAGGCCGGGCTCCGAACCGTCCGGCAACCATTGGCTTTGCAGGAACGCCGCCACCCCACCGGCAAACAGCAGGCTGATGCAGCCGATTTGTAGTTTTCGCAACATTTTCATTTTCCCTGTCTATCCCGATCCAGTGTCTGAGACCGACAGATGCGACGCAACAGCAGTGCCAGCGCCAGTGCCAAGCCGACCATGGCAACGATCCCCCATAACCAGGAACGGGAATCCGACTCAACGGAATCCTCTCCGCTCACAACGGGTCCTTCCCCAAGGCTATTATTGCGTATTTCCGTTGGTTTTCCAAGTCCCGATGGCGTGTCAGCAGGTGGCGTCTCCGCAATTCCCTCGACAGGGTTGGGCCACGAACCATTGGCAGTCGCCGCATTGGCGCTGTCAACGCGATGATCTTCTGGTGCTATCGTCATGCGGCGGCGCAACTCATCGAGACTGATGGCTTCAAAATAGTTCACCACCGTCGCGGGTGGCGGTGCAATGAATGTGAAGCCATTGAACTCGCGCATCGCCAGCTCGCCATCTACCTTGAAAGCACCCTGTTTAATCCCGTGGATCGTCCACCAGCGGTCGGCCGGACGGTTGAGCGCCATGACCCAATTTTCGCCAGCCTGCCACGGTGGTAACGGCCCGGCAAAGGTCGCTAATCCGTCGTGTACGCCGCCCGGTTGCCGGACAGTAATTGTTTCGCCATCTACATCACCGTACCAGACGTCGAGCAATGAACAGTGGGCATCCGTATAGACGCGGCCGCCAAGGCGCACCGTTTCGATCCGTTCGACCCGCACCATGACGGCAGCATCCGTGTGCGCCACGATCTGTTCGGGTGACAGATAAACGACGCGCACGGCGTACGGCGCCGGCACCTGAGCCGCGGCGAGAGATACCAGCCACATGACCGCTGCACCCAACCCCCATGCCAGGGGCCGTCTCGGTGGCACGGGGCATTCCTCTCCTTGAAATCGAAACCTGAAGTAAAAATCCATATATTCCTTGAGGAGGCAGTCAACTTGCGTGTGCACTACTCGACACCGAAACGAAGACGGAAACGCGACGCGCAACAAATCCGGACCGCCATCCGCACATCTTCCAGATCTTAACATAACATGAATGCTGGTCTATAGATGCCTATCGAGTACTGGAATACGGGCGTATTGCATGAATCCAGGCAAGCAAGCGGTAATTGATGTATAAAGCCCAGGGTTTGCCAAACTGCCGCGACACGGTTCCATGGCAAGCACAGAAAAATTTCCTAAATCCTGCAACCGATCCGCCTACACATGCATCGTAACTGGTGGAGCGTCACCTCGCTTATTCTGTACTTTAAACATTCGGGCCAATTCGGCTCATCGTAAAATTCGCAGAATCGAGGTGATCGCTCCTTTTTCTTTATCCTGCATGCAAATCAGAACCGAGACAAGAAGTGCAGTCTTGTTGCCGAAACCGGCGGGATACACTGTGCACCAATCCTTTGCCGATATTTTTCGCTCTTATGCAAGTTTGGCGTTGCGCAGTCTCTCGGAGCTTTCATGCAACCCGCCGCGCCGGTTCCGCTGCAGCCAGATTTCCTCGTGCTGCATGATGATACGACACTGCTGTTCCAGCAGCGAGGCAGTCGAAGTGCGCTGCCGCGCCGCCAGCGCCCGGAGCAGACCGAAGCGCGCCATGTCGATGGCATGTTTCAACTCCGCTGTAACAAGATCCGCATCTGGCGCGTGGCAGTAACAACCCGTCATGCGTTCTTCCAGGGTATCCAGCCAACGCAGACCACGACGCAAGCCTGCTGCTGTAACACTGCCGGCGTCCGGCCTGCCGACATCGAACACCCAGGTGTTGATCATCGTCCTGTTAACCGCCGCCATGCCCGGCACCTGGTCGATCGTGCGCCCCAGATCCAGCCACAGTTCAGCCAGGCCGCTGCTCGGGTAACCAAAGAAAGTCCGGTTGACCGCGATGACCGGATCCACATCGCGATTGCTCTTCAAGCACCAGCTATAGGCTGCCCCGGCAGTGAACCCGGCATAACTCACGGGGAGCACCTGGTGATGCCCGCCATCGCCCCAGTCCGTGATCAAAAATCCTGAGGCGCCATTGCGGACGCCGGCATCCGCTGCATTCAGCAGGTTGTTCAGGCAATTGGTTGTCCGGCCGGTGATCGAATTCCACGACGACGTACCGGGGGCGACATAGAATTCCAGACCGGATCGGGCAAAGGCGCGGCACTCGCGATTGAGCGGATGGTCAGCCTCGTAGCCCCATGCGAGGGCAATCAAATCTTTTGGCAGTTCCGGAATCAGTTGTGGTTCCCGCAGAATGATGTCACCCCAGAACATCATCCGGTTGCCCTTCTTCTTTGCCAGTCGGTGAATCTGTTTGAGGAAATCGAGGTAAACCCGCGTTACCCCGCGTGCTTCAGCCTTCCGGCGGCTCCAGCCCCTGCCGAGTTCCCAGGTTTCGTCGCAACCGGCGTTCAGCAAGCGGCTGGAGAAATTCGGCAACAGCTCATCGTACAGTTCGTGTAGGAACTGTAGGCTCTGCCGGCGTGGCGCCAATGAGGTACCATGGTCCAGAGGCGTGTATCCCGAGAAACCGTCCGGGCACTCGGCCAGGTGTCGATAATCTTGATGCCGCAACCATCGGCCCAAATGCCCAAATGAATTGAAGTTCGGCACCAGCTCAATAAAGCGTTCCGCGCAATACGCGTCCAGCTCGTTAATTTCCTCGTGGGTCATCGGCGAAGCATCGGCCCAGACAGTCTGGTGCGCCGTAAACGCGAAGGTGTGCTCCATGTACAACTGCAACTGATTGCAGCGCAGCCGTGCCAACCGGTCGATCAACAGTTTGAGCGTCACCATCGTCGGGACCTTGCAACGGCTGATATCGAGCATGACTCCCCGGACGCGATGATCCGGATGGTCGGCAATCTTCAGTCCCGGCAGCTTGTGACCGAACTGCTCGAGTAACTGCAGGCAGGCGGTGAGTCCGTAAAAGGCGCCGGCGTCATCTCCGGCCGCAACATGCACACCGGCGGTATCAACGATTAGCTCGAATCCCTGCGCCGGGATCACCGGTGAATGCGTGACCGCAACCAAGACGCCACCCCCGGAAGGCCTCGCCCGTGCCACTCGGATCTCCCGCTGCAATGTCACGGCAGCTTCGGCAGCAAGCTCAACGGTCCGCGCCAGGAGTGCGTGTGACCACTCCGGTGCACAGACAATCCAGTCGTGCCCCTCGAGATCATGATTCTGGCGCCGCCGAGAGACACGCCGGGGTGCGGGGAAAATGTTTAGCGTCATCGTTTGATACCAGGCAAAACGGAGATCTGCATCCACGGCAGCGGAAGACACGTTGAAAAATGGCTCGGCGCGATTCTCCACCGTTAAGGAGCTAAAGCAACTCGCCGCTCGACTGTACACCGATGTGGCGGCCATGCAATGCTGGCAGGATATATGGAATAACCGGACGCGAAGAGCGTTCTGCTTTTTCGACCTCCACTACTTGCCTCAGATCGGACACGCTATAACCTAGGGCGATGCGTGTTCATGCAAATTACACTCCCGCGCTTGTCTGTCTGATTCTGCTTACCGCCGTACTCGTCGGCTGTGCCGATCCACAGCTCCGTCGAGAAATCACCCAGACCCAGACGGTTTCACCGCACCGCAAGGCGATACGCCCCGGAGTCACCAGCAACGAACGATTCGGTCTCGTGCTGACGCCCCCGGGTATGCCCCGCACGGATTCCTTCCTGCAGTGGCAAACCCCGGAGGGATGGAAGGCGGCACCAGCCTCGAACATGCGCCTGATCAACTTCCGTGTCGGCCCCCGGGGTGAGGCGGAATGTTACGTCACGATTTTGCCTGGAGCAGCCGGCGGCGTGGCCGCCAACGTCAATCGCTGGCGCGGGCAACTGGGCCTTGAGCCCATTTCTGAAAGCGACATCGCCAAGTTGCCGACTCTTTCGCTGCTTGGGCAGGAGGCCGTGTTTGTCAGTCTCGACGGCACCTTCAGCGGCATGGGTGACACAGTACCGCAGAAGGACTATCGACTGTTCGGATTGATCGGGGAAAACCAGGGACATATGCAGTTCGTCAAGATGACAGGCCCGCGGAAAATTCTCGAAGCCGAAGCGGATAATTTCGCAATTTTCTGTGCCTCCATTGCACCGGCATCACCAAACAACACCGGTGAGGAGAGAACAACCGCCGTGCTGAAGGACCAGGAACTTGGCTGGAGCACACCCGCTTCCTGGCGCCCTGTCGATCATCCATCTACCATGCGCCTGGCCACTTTCGCGTGTGGCGCAGACCCTGATGTCGAGTGCTACGTAACTGTTCTCGATGGCGACGCCGGCGGTACGGCTGCGAACATCAACCGCTGGTGCCGGCAATTGGGGCAACCGCCTTTGGCCGAGGACGAGTTCGCCGCCTTGCGTCGCGTGACCGTCCTCGGACAGCCGAGCCCGCTCGTAACCGTAAGCGGCGACTATCAGGGGATGGGCGGTGAAACCCAATCCGGTGCGTTGCTGGCCGGAGTCGTGTGCGTATTGCCGGAGCAAGTACTTTTCGTCAAGATGATCGGCCCGCAAGCTGCTGCACGGGCGCAGATCGATAACTTCGTTGCCTTTGCGGAATCCCTGCAAATGCGCCATTCCCATGAGTGAGACTGATGTCGGAACCTGAGCGACAATCAAACCCGTTCGTCCGGATTTTTGCCTTTCTGGCATCCTACGGGGTTGCCGCGGTGATTCTCACGTTACTGCTGATTCTGACATTTCTCGGGACACTCGAGCAAGTCGATCACGGACTGTTCGCCGTGCAGGAGCGGTACTTCAACTCCTTGTTTCTGGTGCACAACTTTTTCGGCATTCTGCCGGTACCGTTGCCCGGAGCTTACCTCCTGATGGTGCTGCTTTTTATCAATCTTGTATGCGGCGCCATCATCCGGTCGCCGAAGAGCTGGCGTCGACCGGGGATGCTGATCGCGCATTCCGGTATTCTTCTTCTGCTGCTCGGCGGTTTTGTCACCTATCGCTATTCGATCGGCGGCAATATGAGGTTATACGAGGGCGAGGCATCCAGCGAATTCGAAAGCTACACCGGCTGGGTCCTCGAAATTGTTATGGTCGATGCGCCGGCGGGGGCGGATGCACTCATCATTCCCGAGTCCGACTTCGCAGACATGACACCCGGCGAAACACGAACATTTCACTCAGACCGCCTGCCGTTCGAGCTCGAAATTTCCGGGTACGGAAAAAACACGAGCGTCGAGCCGATGCTCAGCAGCCACAGCATGATTGCGGTCGACGGTTTTTACCTGATGACTCTGCCTCGTGACCCGGAGGAGGAACAAAACGTTGCCGGTGCTTATGTGACGGTCGTTGAGAAAGGGAGCGGCAAGCGTCACGAAGGCATTCTATGGCCCCTGGAAGCGCATCCGTATACCGTTGAAATCGATGGCGTCGACTGGGCGTTCCTCCTGCGTCGCCCTCGCTGGACCGTGCCGTTTACGATCGTACTGGACAAGTTCACGATGGAAACACACCCGGGCACGAACACGCCAAAGGTCTTCCTCAGCGACGTAACAAAGATCGAAGGCAAGTCGCAGGAGCAGATCAAGATCGAAATGAACGAGCCTTTGCGCTACAAGGGCTACACATTTTTTCAGGCCAGTTGGGGACCGCAGGAAGCACGGCCCGGTGATCGATTGTTCTCGGTGTTCGCCGTGGTACGCAATCCGGCCGACAACTGGCCGTTGTACGCCTGCATCGTCATCACCGGCGGCCTGCTTATCCATTTCTGCCAGAAACTGTTGCTATATCTGCGACGTGAGCACCAGCGGCGGCCGGCATTATGAAAAGACTGCAGACAATCTTCATGTTCGCTACAGCACTCCTTGTCGCGCTGCAAGTCTCAGCCGCAAACAGCTACACGGCAGACAACGCTCTACCCGCACCGGCACAACCGTGGCCGGATGATGTCGTGGATCTGTGGAAGACGATCCCCATCCAGGACGGTGGCCGCCTCAAGCCACTCGACACATTTGCCGCTTTCAAGATGCTGAAGTTGCACGGCAAACGCACCATGCGACTGACAGATGCCGACGCAACGATCAAGCTGAGCCCGATCGAATGGCTGCTCGACTGCCTGTTTCGACCCGACACTGCGGTGACGTACCCGACCTTTACGGTGGATAATTCCAGCGTGATTGTCGCGATTGGTCTGTCGCCGCACAAGAAAAAGCGATCGCGATACTCGTATACGGAACTGCAGCCGGGCATCGAGCGGTTGTTCGAACTCGCCGGGCAGTACAGTGAGATCGATGCACAGCAACGCAACGGCCTGCAAACCATGACCATCAATCTCGCCAGCAACGTCAACGACTTCGAGTTCCTGTTGCACTATTTCGATTTCGCGCGAATCCCGTTGCCCCTGTCGGCGACTGACCTCTCCCCGAATGCCGATGACCCGTTGATGGCCACCGACGCACTGCAAATGCTGCCGACACTGCGACAGATTTACCTCGAAGAACAGGCGCGCGACCCTGGAACCACCGGCCCGGTGGTTGAAAGCCTGTCGCAGATTCTTCACTACGCAGACACCTCGATAGGGCTGGCCCTGCTGCCACCCCCAGACACGGATATCCTGGAATGGCGGACGCCCGGGCAGTTGATCCGCCAGGCCTTCCAAGGCCCGCTTCCGGCCAGCGAGCTCAAACTGCTCCGAGCACTCGCCGACCTGCCAACGACGGCCGCAACTCCGGATCGGTTCAAGGAGCAATTGCAGAAGTTTCACGGCCTCGTCACCGAACGCGCGGAGGCCAGGAGCGAGTACAGCAAAATCCGACTCGAAGTGGCATTCTACAAAGGCAAGTATTTCTATTACAGCCTCTGCCTGTATGTCCTGAGCTTTCTGTGTATCGCCTTGTCCTGGCTCGGCTCAGCCGGCGGCCGAAGCAGCCGGGTCCTGACACGCGCCGCGATTGTCCTGGTCGCCCTGCCGCTTCTCCTCCACATCACCGGCATCGTGCTGCGCTGTATTATCCGCAGCCGGCCACCGGTATCGACGCTCTACGAGACAATCCTTTTCATCAGCGCTATTGCGGTGTTTGCAGCATTGCTCATGGAATACATGAATCGGCAGCGTATTGCCCTGGCATTGGCATCGGTGCTTGGCATCGGCGGCATGTTCCTGGCCAATAAGTATGAGATTAAAGAAGCGGTCGACACGATGCCGAGCCTGGTGGCTGTGCTCGACACCAACTTCTGGCTGTCGACGCATGTCACAACCGTCACCATCGGATACGCCGCCGGGCTGTTGGCGGCTGCTATCGCCCACGTTTATATACTGGCAAAACTGTTCGGCTTAAAACGGCAAAAGCCGGAGTTCTTCCGGAGTTTGACTCGCATGGTCTACGGTGTTGTCTGTTTCGGCCTGCTCTTTTCGTTCACCGGCACGGTGCTCGGCGGTATCTGGGCGAACGACAGCTGGGGCAGGTTCTGGGGCTGGGACCCCAAGGAGAACGGCGCGTTGATGATCGTCCTGTGGAATCTGATCATTCTGCACAGCCGCATGGGCGGCTACATCCGGGAATACGGTCTCCACACGTTTGCCGTATTCGGCGGCATGATCGTGGCGTTCTCCTGGTGGGGCGTCAACCTACTCGGTATCGGGCTGCACTCGTACGGTTTTACCAGCGGCGTGTTTCGGATATTGCTCATTTTCTGGTGCATCGAAGGCGGCATCATCCTGCTCGGGTTCGTTGCCTGGCTGCGTAGTCAATCCGTGCCGATCGAGAGCGAGTAGCACCGATTCAGGAAAAGCAGCACAGGCCGTCGCACATCACGGCGAATCGTCCACAGACGATAGAGGCGGCACATGCAACCTAACAACCACCGGGTCATGATCGCTGACTTGGGTGGCGGTGGGAAACTCGCAATTCATATGGACGATATCCACGTCCGCAGCCTTGCCCAGGAGCGCCGAACTGACCAGCACATGGTCGAGAAGTTCGGCGTTGCCTTGATAGATATAGCTGTACCGGTCTTGCGCCGGCAGGCTGCCGGTCAGATTTGTCAATTGCTCGCCACACAGAACCTGCAGAGACTCGCTGTAGTTGAAATCATTGAGGTCGCCGAGCACGATGACATTGGCATCAGCCTGGTGTGTCAGTAACTCATGAACCATCCCGTTGATCAGACGCACCTGTTGCAAACGAATGCGTTCGCTTTCCAGCACTCGCGGTTGATGCCGACCAAAACGAGGTGAATCGCCACGCTTCGATTTCAGGTGGCAATTGAACAGGAACAGACGTTGGCCGTTGAATTCAAATTCCGCGACAAGCGGCTTGCGAGAACCGCGAAACGCCTGTTCCCGTGTTCCTATGCGCCCGGGACTCAACGACAACCGCGGCCCCTTCAAGATCCGTGCCTGGAGGCCTCTCTGCGGTTGACCGCGCGAGATCAGGCGGACCCGGTCCGTTCGATAGAGAAAAGCGCTTCGGATGTTGCCGCCGGGCTGGCCGCCATCGGCCAGGTCGGTCGGCGGCAGCTCGCAATACTCATAGTGCAGCGGCAGCAACGCTGCGACTAACCGCTCGGCGGTACGACGAGCCTCGACCACACCGTCGTTAGTCGGGCCGCTGTCGTCCTGTATCTCCTGCAACGCCACGATGTCCGGTCCACCCAGATTCTCCGCGATTGCGCGGGCAACACTGTCGACACGACTTCCGCCTGCTTTGAAGCGGGAGCCAGGATGCAGGTTCAGTACATTGAACGTGGCCACGGTCAGGTAGTCAGTCGCCCCTTGCAGTTTTGTTGTCTCCGCCTGCAGTTCGGGCAATCTGCCGGACGGTACCGGATCGGTCACGATCAGGGTGAACGCGCCGCGGTCATAATGAAGTACGCCGATCAGCGGCGCCGTAAAGCGATACCCGACACTTATCAGCGGCAGCGGCTGCGATTGACGCGAAAACTCAACAACGAGCCGCTCCGGGTTGGCGTCGTCACCGCCGGCAACCAAGGCACCGCGCCGATTAAGCCCCGACGCTTCGCTACCACCGTCGCCGACAACCACAGTCCGGCGGCGCCAGATTCCACCGAGCGCAACGGCGCCTTCAACCTGTATACGCATGCCTTCGAGACTCTCCCAGAAATCGATACCGTCCTCCGTTGGATCAAACTCCCCGGCGACGGCCGTGTCGTCGAGTTGTCCGTTGCTGTCGTTATCGATAACCCGGTGCGGCGGCACCCGGCCATGCCGGCCGATGACGATCGGTGCAGGCAAAACTACGGACTCGGTGACATACTCGATCCGATCGGCACTGATCGAGGTAACCGGCAAGCCGCCGGCATTATACCTGCTGATGATTTCCCGCACCGTGCCGCCGATACGTAACCGGTCACCGACCCGCAGCCGCCGGAGGTTGGTCTCGCTGACCCCACCGGCCGTAATAAAAACCGCTTCCGAAGTCAACAGACTGTCATCGGGCGTGATGCTCTGCAGCCAGACCCCGGCCCGGAACACGGCGGTCACGAC
>CAJWLW010000110.1 GCA_913042885.1 uncultured Lentisphaeria bacterium
ATCGGCAGCCCGCCGGCGAAGATCAACGGCAACCAGTACCACGACGGCACCAGCGTCGCGTACTTTCTCGACCTGGGATCCGGTGTCGACGATTTCGGATCCGAACGTAACGCGAATGAATTGTACGTATTCGATGATTATGCGTTTTTCGTCGATGCCGAATCGACCGCTGCTGCGATTGTGAAAGCGAAGGCCGGCGAAATCCGCAACGGCAAGGATGAGGTGGAGTAGCGATGACATGCGCTCAGCGATAGCACGGCACCAGAAAGAGAGATGACGAGTGAGCTTCTCTTGCACCTGAAACCTGAACACTGAATATTCTCCCATGCATTCACCGGCGCTGACCGAATCGGCGCCTACCGGGGAAGAGACTTTTGAAAGAGTATCAGAATCGCAGTACCGGGTTGATCGGACGTACGGCCTGGATACTGGTCTTCGTGATCATCGGTTGCGAAGTGGCGGTGATGCTGTGGCTGCCGAAAACGATGGTAGCGCAGGAGGTCTGGGGTATCGAGGTTGCCCGACAGCGAACGATCCGTCTGCTTGATCAACAGCGCAGCCGTATCCGTCGCTGGAAATTCGCCAGTGATGCCGGCACCCGCGAGGAGATGACTGTCGTGCTCGTTTCACAGGAGCTCGATGTGGCGGCACAGTACCTCCGCAATCACGGCAAGTATCTGAACTGGCGACAGAACGACGAAATTTTCGAGGACCTGTCGATGTACCAGGGCCTTCTGGACAAGCTTGAACCGGGCACGCTGTATCCGGACGCAGAGGAACTCGACATCGATGAGCCGCTGCGAACCTTGCTGGAGGAGTAATGGCCGCCGCTGTCTTTGTCGATCGCGACGGTACGATTATCGTCGACAAACATTATCTGGCAGATGCCGATGGTGTCGAACTGCTGGCGAATTCCGGCGAGGGGTTGCGGACAATCCAGGACCTGGGGTTCTGCCTGGTTCTGGTCACCAATCAGTCAGGTGTCGGTCGCGGTTGGTTCGATAAGGACACGGTCGTGGCACAGCATCTTCGGTTGCGGGAATTGCTGGCTCCGTACGGTGTGCAGTTCGCAGCGATCAAGGTCTGCCCGCACGTGCCCGACGACGGTTGTGAATGTCGCAAACCGAAACCGCTGATGCTGATCGAAGCCGCGCAGGAATTGAAACTGGACCTGGCCGCGTCATTCATGATCGGTGACACGCCTGCGGACGTCGAGGCCGGCCGAGCTGCCGGGTGCCGAACAATTTGCATCGGTACCGAGGCGTCCGCCGATCACCAGGCAAACGATTTACTCGCCGCCGCCGAGATTATTGGCAGCGGCACCCACTCGTAATCCCGATCAGGAGGTCCAGATGAAGAACTGCGTTACGCTCGTTACCGGAGCGGGTAGAGGGATCGGCCGGGCAATTGCCGTGGCTATGGCCGCCGCCGGCGCGCGGGTCGTTGGCACGGCGCGCAGCCAGGATCAGCTCGACAGTCTCGCCGCCGAGATTACCGATGCCGGTGGCCAGGCGTTCACTGTCGTCGATGATCTTGCGGACTCTGCAGCGCCGGCTCGCATTCATGCGGCCACAATCGAACACTGGGGCGCTGTTGAAGTGCTCGTCAATAATGCCGGGATCGGCAGCAGTCAGAATCCGAAACCAATTGTCGATTTCGACGATGATTTCTGGCACCTGACAATGGCTGTCAACGTCACTGCGCCCTATCTGCTGACCAAGCTGGTACTGCCCGCGATGATCGAAAAGCAATGGGGGCGTATCATCAATATCTCATCGATCAATGCGAAGGTTGCAGGGGTGCACACGTCCGCCTACACGGCCAGCAAACACGCGATTACCGGACTGACGAAAGCGACAGCAGTGGAAGTTGCGGCGCAGGGTATCACCGTCAACGCTGTCTGTCCCGGAACCACCGAATCGTTTATGAACAATAAGCGACTGGAATACGACGCGCAGCGTCTGGGCACAACGATCGAGGAACTGGAAGCCAAAGCTTCGCCGCTGGAGCGCCGGCTGGCTCCCGATGAAATCGCAGCCCTCGCCGTGTTCCTCGCACAGGATCAAGCCCGTGCGATCAACGGCCAGTCGATCAACGTTTGCGGCGGCACGGTGATGGTGTGAATACTAAGGTTTCAGGTTTCGCAACAACTAAATAGGGGTGCCAGTGCCGGCCCCACGTCCCCTGACAACTTCTTTCCCCGACACCTGAAACCTGATACCTTTGCCCCCTACGCTGACGTGCCTGGTACCGCGATCCGTTGCAGGGCTGTCCGGATCCGTGTCGGTACTGCTGTCGACTGCTTCGTTACGCGGTTGACGAAGACATGTACAAAATAACCGGTCGCAGCAGGTTCTTCGCTGCCTTGACGGAACAGGCCGATTTCGTAGCGTACACTCGAGCGCCCGAGTTTGGCGACGCGCAGCCCGGCGTCGATGTGCTCGGGAAACGTCAGTTCATGCAGGTACCGGCACATGCTCTCGGCGCAAATGCCGATCACGTCGTCGTGGACCGGGTCGAGTTCGCCTTCGCCCATGAGATACTCGCAGATCACCGTGTCGAAATATGAGTAATAGATGACGTTGTTGACGTGATGGTACATGTCGACATCCTTCCAGCGCGTGGGGATCACGAGGAAATGGGAATAGTCGTCGCGGCGTTCAACTGTTGATTTCGACATCCGTTGGGTTCGTTCCTGAGTGTGAAAGTGATGTGTAGGGCATTGCGATCGACAGCACGATAGGCCCGCTGCCGCTGCTTTCAAGAATGTTCGTTTCCTTACAGTCGCTTGACAGGTGGCAACAGTTTCCTGTAACTTGTGCACTTGAATGATCCATGAATCTCACCCATCGGTGCGATATTCATGAGTTGCCTGGGACAAAATTACGAGGAAAATACCGATGGATGTTGACAGGACAACCGTAGAGTTGGACGACGACCAACCGAAGCCTCTGACTTCCGAGCGCTACGAATTCTACGATCGGTTGACTGCCATGCCCCGCATCTCCCGGGCGATCGGCTCCGAACTCGATCTCGACGCCATACTCTTCGAAGTCGTCAAAGAGCTTTCCAGCATCCTCAAGGCGGCGCACGCCACGCTGTTTCTCGTCGATACCGAGACCAATGAGCTATGGTCCAAAGTGTTGCTCGAAGGCAACGAACTCAAGGAGATCCGCCTGTCGCTGGGCGACGGCATTGCCGGGCATGTCGCCGCCACCGCTCGGCCTCTGAACATTCAGGACGCCTACAACGATCCGCGATTCGATTCGCAATATGACCAGGTCAGCGGCATCAAAACCCGCACCGTCATGTGCTGCCCGGTGCAGACCGCTAACGGCCAGGTCGTTGGTGTCATCGAAGTGCTCAACAAGGACAAGGGCTGTTTTACTCTGGCCGACATGATCGTCGTTGAGACTATCCAGCCGAGTCTCGGAATCGCCATCGAAAACGCTGTACTCTATCAGTCGCTGCTCAGCCAGAACAAAACCCTGGAGCGCACCCAGGACGCCTTGCAGGCACGCATGAGGGAACTTGATCTGCTCTACACGCTTGAAAAAGTCATCGCCAGCCACCACGAAAACAATGACGACTTGATTCGTGAAATGCTGCGTGAAGCGGCTGTCAGCATTGGTACCGGTGTCATAATGTGTGTCCTTGCCGACGGCCCGACGGCCCAGGCCCATGTCGCCGATTGCCGAGATGATCCTGTGTTCACAACGCTGCAGACCAAACCCGTCGGGAAACTGCTGGAGGTCCTGCAGCACGGTAAAGCCTGGTCGGCGGAAACAGTCGAAACAATGCTCGGCGACGGACTGGACGGCTATATTTTCGACGACGACCTGATCGTCCTGGTGTCGTTGCCGGAGGCGGCATTTGCGGAGGATTCCGGGAAGTCGGGAGCGTTGGTAGCCCTCAGCCCGCGCCACCACTCGGTGTTGGAACCGGAAGCCTACGAAAAGATGATGTCCCTGATTGCATCCCAGATCGCCCGTGGTCTGAACATCGCCGAGGCCAACTGACGCATGCCGAATTCACAAGCCTTCGGCGTCGTGCCCATACGGCGCACGCCCGAGAGTTTCGAGTACCTGCTGATCCAGCATCAGGCCGGACACTGGGGCTTTCCAAAAGGCCATGCCGAAGGTGAGGAGACGCCCTTTGAATCCGCCCGCCGCGAGTTCGAGGAAGAGACCGGCATCCTGGATTACCGGATTGACGAGAGCGTCTGCTTCAGTGAGTCTTATGTTTTCGAGAAGAAGGGGGTGACGAAGGAAAAAACCGTCGTCTATTTTCCGGCCGTCGTGCACAGCTTGGAAGTGACCGTACAGGTGGCGGAAATCGGCGATTATGCCTGGCTGTCGCATGCACAGGCGCGCGAGCGCATCAGTTTCGAGGAAAGTCGACAGTTGCTGGACGAAGCGAACCAGTATTTCCAAGACGGCATGACGGAGTCTGCCGCCGGCCTGCAACGTAAGGTTGCCGCCTTCGGAATCGACAAAATCCAGCGTCATATCTTCCTGTGCTGCGACCAGACCAAGCCGAAATGCTGCGACAAAGCCTGCAGCCTGGCGTCATGGGAGCACCTCAAGTCGCGGCTTACGGAGCTCGGGCTTGATCGTGCCGGGGGCGTTTACCGCACCAAGGCGAACTGTCTTCGCATCTGCGAGCAGGGTCCGATTGCCCTCGTCTATCCCGAAGGCACCTGGTACCATTCCTGTACACCTGCTGTGCTCGACCGCATCATCCAGGAACACCTGATCGGCGGCTTGCCGGCGGCAGAGTATGTGATCACGGAGCACCCGCCGAGCAATCCAGCCTGAATGATTCGCGATTATTGTCGCGATTTTTTTTTGGCACCCCCGGCCTCAGGCGTTCGAACGACAGCGGCATGCCCCACAAGGGGACCGCCGCTTGATATCAAATGCCCCTGCCTACTCTTCGCCCAGCGCCTGCTCGACCAACTCCTGCGCCTCCGGCGCCAGCTCGAGCTGCAGCGCTGCTGCCTGGCCGCGCGGTGACATTTTGCGCCAGGTCTTGCGCACGACCTCGATGACTTTGGCGGCATCGTGCTGCGGCAGGAAGTGTTCAAAGTAATGCTCCAGGAAGACCAGGCAGGCGACGTCCTCGAGGGTCTGTGTTTCGGGGTCCGATCGCAGGTTTTCCTTGCGGATCAATGACTGCACGCGTGCGATCATGGGGACGTCATAACCGGCTTCGGCCAGCAACTCCCCGGCTTTCTCGGCGTGAAACACCGCGAGCTCACGGCGCCAGGCGTGGTAGCCAGTCCGGCCCACAGGATAGGTGTCGCGGCGGATCTCCCAGCGTCGCAGATGCTGCGCCCGCACCGCGAGCTTCAGTGCCTCGCCCGCTTCCGGTTCCAGACGATCGAGCCAGGCCGTCATCCGCTGCGAGTACAGCAGCTCCCGCGGCACGGCATCGCCGTCTGCATTCTCGATACGCGGGTCAGCAGAATTGGCGGTATCGGTCAAAAGAATCGCATCGTCGAAGAGAGACATGGCAGATAATCCACATTAGATTTTCCCAGGTGCACGAGAATTGCAAAACTAATACTACTGATCGGATTCGGTGCAACCTGATCGCCGAAGGTGCCGTCGGGGCGTTCTACGTTATTTGCGAGTGGGATGGCTTGCGAGAATCGCGCTGATTTCTCCGGCGTGTCGCGGCAGTGAGAATGTTTCGGCGTACGCCATCGCTTCCGTCATCTCAGGCGGCTCGGCGAGCGTCTGTCCGATGGCGTTCGCGATGGCCGCAGGCTGTGCTTCGACAATCGCCGCACCTGCTCGACCGCCCATGGTTTCTTCCGGACCGCCGCCCCCGGCGATGACGACCGGCGTACCGAGCCCGAACGCTTCGAGGGTAGTGCGCCCGAACGGTTCGCCATCGGCTACTGACACCAGAACCTCCGCTTCGCGAATGACCGGGTACGGGTTCGGTTGAAAACTGAGGAATCGCACGTTGTCGGGCGCCTGTTGCCATAGCTGCTCCTCGTAGCGCCGACCGTCATCGTCCCTGGCACCACCGACAACCAGCGCGGTGAACGGCTGCCCTGCGGCTGCTTCGAGAAACATCGCGTGGCGTTTCCACTCGACCATGTCGGCAATTAGCACGACGCATGGGCCGTCGGGCAGCTCAAACTTCCGACCGGCGTCGAACGCTTCCGCCTGCACGCGAATGTCCGGCCAGTCGAAACCGTTGCGGACCGTCGTCATTTTCGCCTGCAGCTCGGTGGGGTACTGCCCGCGTTGAAAATTCGAAATCGTGATTGTCTGCAGGGCGCGCGTGACCACCTGCCTCAACACCTTTTGCGGACTCCGTATATCGCGGTGGTGAAAGATCAGCGGCACCTTGTTCGGCAACCCCAGCGTACACAGCAGGCCGGAGCGAATGCCGTTGGCATAGACCAGGTCGATATCGCGGGTGTCGAGCCAGTCGCCGAGGATCGGCTTGGTGTTGCGGGTATCCGCCCAAGCTGACAGCAGACCGCGCCAGGTCCGCGGCCAGTTGCGGGTGGGGATCATGCCGGTGTCGATGCCCATGCTGCGCGCCTGCGTGGCGAGACCGGTATCGGAATCGTCGGCCGTCAAGAGGTAGGGATCGATGCCATAGGCGCTGTCGCGTTTGAGTTCGGACAACAGGCCGAAGAGGCTGCGCTGCGCGCCCCCGGTGAACGGCGACGTGTCGATGAACAGGGCCCGCATGTCACGCCAATCGCGCAATGGCGCGATGGGCAATGTCTTTGCGGTAGAAGGCGCCGTCCCAGGCAATCTGTTGCGTGGCTGCGTACGCTGTGTCTGCCGCGGCTTTGACGTCGGTGCCGGTCGCGGTTACGCCGAGGACGCGGCCGCCGGCGGTGACGATGTCGTCTCCGCTGCGTTGTGTGCCGGCGTGGAAAACAATCGCGCCATTGGTTTCAGCGGCTTCGAGGCCGGAGATGACTTTGCCTTTTTCGTAGCCGCCGGGATAGCCTCCGGAGGCTAGCACGATGCATACAGCGGGCTCTGGATTCCACCCGAACTCGAAGTCCACCAGGCGATTTTCGATGGTGGCCAGCATCGCTTCGGCCAGGTCGCTTTTCATGCGTATGCAGATCGGCTGACACTCCGGATCGCCGAAACGTACGTTGAACTCGACCACCCGCGGGCCGGTCGCCGTCGCCATGATGCCGACGTAGATGACGCCGCGATAGTCTAAGCCGTCGGCCTGACACCCGGCCAGGAACGGGTTGAGGATGCGCTCGTGGATTTGCGCCCACAACGCGTCATCGACTACTGGCGCCGGTGAGTAGGCGCCCATGCCGCCGGTGTTCGGGCCCGTGTCGCCGTCGCCGACGCGCTTGTGATCCTGCGACGAGGCCAGCGGCTTGATGGTGTCATGATCGACGAAGGCGAAGATCGAGGCTTCCTCGCCGACCATGTATTCCTCGACCAGCACCGATTCGCCGGCAGCGCCGAAGGCACCGCTGAAACAGTCTTCGACGGCGGCGATTGCGGCGGCTTCGGTCTCAGCCACGGTGACGCCCTTGCCGGCGGCGAGCCCATCAGCCTTGATGACGATCGGGGCGCCATTGTCGCGGATACAGGCGATAGCATCGGGTGCGTTGGTGAATGATTGTGAGTCGGCGGTGGGTATGCCGTGGCGGTTCATGAAGTCTTTAGCGAACGCCTTGCTGCCTTCGAGCTGGGCGGCCGTGCTGTCAGGCCCGAAAATGGCCAGGCCGCGACCGCGGAATTCGTTGACGATGCCGTCACAGAGCGGGGCTTCCGGTCCGACGACGACCAGGCCGACACCGTTGGCTTCGCAGAAATCGCCGAGCTCCGCAGCCGGCGTGTCGATGCATTCGATGCCGTGCATGCCGGCGTTGCCGGGCGCGCAGTAGACGCGATCGACGGACGGGCTTTGATTGAGTTTCCAGGCGAGGGAATGTTCCCGGCCGCCGCTGCCAATGACCAGTGCGTTCATATCGGTGTCCTGTTGCGTAATGGAACGATTTGATGTGAGATCTGGGTGCCCGACACAATATCTGAGATGGCGGCAAGTGGCAAGCGGTAAGTGGCAAATGGTAATAGTGGCAAGGGGCAAGGGGGGGCAGGCTGCAGCAACGCAATAAAAAATTGGCACTGGGCGGTTCGGATAGATGCCCGAGCCGACCCTGCCACAGACGACGAGCCAGGTCGGACGAGGCAGGCAGCGGCCTTACAAAGCGTTGAAGATCTCGATCGTTTTCGCCATGGCACCGCGGTTGTCGATGACGGCACGGCGGGCGTTGGCGCCCAGTTTTTCGCGTGCGCCGGGGTCAGCGAGCAGGCTTCGTACGTTGGTTAGAAGGTCTGTTTCGTCGTCGACCTCGACAGCGGCTTCCGCCTCCCGGAAGACGCGTGCGACGTCGCGGAAATTGCTCATGCCCGACCCGAAAATGACCGCTTTGCCCAGCATTGCCGGCTCGATGATGTTGTGGCCGCCGTCGTTACCGGCCAGACTCTTGCCGACAAAAACGATGTCGGAAACGGCGAGAAAGGACATCATCTCACCAGTGGTGTTGCCGATGAGAACGGGGGGGATTCGGGATTCGGGATTCGGGATTTCGTATTTGGGATTTCGGATGTTGGTCACGAGATGGGCGGTGAGACCGAGTTCCTGCAGCGTCCGTTGGATTTCGGTGCCGCGTTCGGCGTGACGCGGAATAATGAGCAGCCGGAGGTTCGGGAAATCAGCGACCAGGTCCCGGTAAATGCGCCCGACGATTTCGTCTTCGCCGGGGTGGGTGCTGGCGGCGGCCAAGCGGACATGCTCGCCGTCGCCGAATATCTGCTCGAGCAGCTTGCCGTCGAGTTGCGGGACGCTGTTCGGAACGATGTCGAACTTCATCGTACCACAGGTGCCCAGCGCCGGCAGCTCGCCGGCGACAGCGGCGAGCTTGCGGACATCTTCGGGGGTTTGTACGGCGATCATGGAGAACTTCGAGAAGATGTCGCGGAACAGCCATCTGTGCTTGAGATAGCCTCTCGCGGACGAGTCAGAGACACGGCCGTTGATCAGGCCGACGAAGATGTTTCGGCCGGCAACAGTACTGACCAGGGTCGGCCAGATCTCGACTTCGACGATCAACAGGGCGGCTGGCTCCACGGCGCGCAGCGTCGAAGCGATGCATGGATAGAAGTCGAGCGGGCAATAGATGGGAACGACGCCGTCTGGGGCGTTGGCGCGCACGATGGCCTGGCCGGTGGCAGTGGTTGTGGAAACGACGAATTGCCGGCCGGGTTCCCGGTCAAGCCAGTATTTGATGAACGGCAATGCCAGTTGCGCCTCACCGACGCTGACCGCATGGATCCAGATGGGATCCTTGAGAGCGCGCAATTGCGACTTCTTGGCGCTGGAGATGAGACCGAAGCGTTCGCCAAAGCCGTCGACGAAGTTGCCGCGCTTGACGAGTTTGCACAGGTAGACTGGAAAATACAGAAGGAAAGCGAAGGGGAAGAACAGATTGTAAACGATCAGTGCGAGTTTGACCATGTCACGGCTTGCTGCATCGACTGCAGCGAGGGCACGCGCTGGCGCGCGTCAGTGATCGCCTGGTGCGACAGTTCGCTGCGCAGGCAGACTTCGTCTTCGTCGGCGGCGGCCAGAACTTCGCCCCACGGCGCGACCATCATCGAATGGCCGTAGGCCAGCACCTGCATCGGTTCGTTCATGCCACACTGATTGACACCGGCAACGTAGCACTGGTTCTCGATGGCCCGGGCGCGCAGGAGAATTTCCCAGTGGGCTTTGCCGGTCATATGGGTGAACTCGGCGGGGCACAGCATGAGATCGGCGCCGGCATATACACGGTAGAGCTCCGGGAACCGCAGGTCGTAACAGATCGTCAGGGCGATCGTCCAACCGTTCAAGGTGAAGGTTGCGGGGTTCGCACCGTGGGCGAAACGCGATGTTTCGTCGATTGAGTTGGTGCCGGTGAACAACTGGAACAAATGGATTTTTTCGTAGGTGGTGACAAGTTCTCCGTCGGCGCCGATGACCAGGGCGGTGTTGTAGATACCGTTTTCGCGCGTAACCTGGACGCTGCCCCATACCGTGCAGATACCAATGTCGCGGGTGACGCTGCCGAGGGTGTCGAGATGCTGCTCTAGCGTCGGTGGATCGTATCCAGCCACTATGAAATCGCCGCGGTAGATGGCGTTTTCGGGCACCACGACAAGGTCGGTGCCGGCGGTATCGGTGTTGTCGAGCAACCCGCGGATGCCGGCGACATTCTGTTCGGGCTGGTCATTGCCACAAGTCTGGCAGAGGATGACGGACAGGTTTTCGGAAGGGGTGTTCATTACAGTCTGGAATCTATTGTGAGTAGGGCCAATGTGCAACCGGACGCTGGACAGGCCGGCACGGATGTTTCAAATCCAAACCGTAAACCTCCCCGCGGCAGAGCCGGACAACGGCATGTATTTTAGTGCATTCTCGTCTGTCGGCTTTTCCATGCCTTGACAGCCTTTTTTCGCGGTCTAACTTATGCGGATTTCTGTGGTGGAGGTATGGCAGAGGAACCCAAGCAGACACGGCCGGGGAGATATCAACAGGGCCTGAATCTAGGCACCATGCTGGTGGCCGGTATGGTTTTCTGTACGATGCTCGGGTTCCTTGTCGATCGCAAGTTTGACACACTCCCTTTCGGCACTATCGGCGGGATAGCGCTTGGCTTTGTGTACGGCGGCTACGAGATGTGGAAGGAGATTCGATTGTCAAACCCGACGTTCCCGAATAACGATCAACAGTCCGACGATGAGTGAATCAACGACAATTCCGTCGAGTACGGCGACCAAGCAGGCGGTCGGGGGAGGAGGCACACGCCGCCTCGCAGTTACTGCTGCTATTGGGGCGTTGCTCTCGATTATCTTCGTGGCTCTGGTCAAGCAGACGTTATATCCGCTGGAGATGCTTGTTGGCTGGGGTTTGGCGACTGTGAATGTGATCGTTGCCTTTGTGTTGCATGCCAAAGCTATTGCGGCTGCGAACAACCGTGAGTTCGTCACCTGGGGCATTGTCGCCAATAGCTGCCGGATTGTTTTGCTGGTCGGTGCGATCGCTGTCGGCGCCGTCACCTTCAGTGCGCCGATACCATTCTTGATTACGGTATTGGTGACCTATTTCACCGCGAAATTCAACGAGGTGTTGAGCCTGTACGGTTTCGCCAACGAAAAGCCGGGGACAAATGGCTGACACTGCGGCCGTGGCCGAGACAATTGAAAAAGCTGCCGAACCGACTGCTGCCGAAGCGTCGGCGGCAAAGATGGATGTCATCCAGTCGTGGGTCGAGCACCATATCGTCGATGGTGATTCATGGCATCCGATTCCCGGGCTGCCGGCGATTGACCTCGGTGCGTTCGGTCTCTCGCTGCATGGCGCCATGCTGATTGTCGCGGCGCTGATCTTGATCGTTTTCGGCGGGATCGTTGCCAAGAAAGGGATCCGGATCCGGTCCCGTCTGTCGAACCTGTTCGAAGTGCTTGTTGTCTTCGTCCGCGACGAGATCGCCATTCCCGCCATGGGCGAGAAAGACGGCCGGGCGATGACGCCGCTGCTGTGTAATTTCTTTTTCTTCGTCACTGTCCTGAATTGCATGGGCCTGATTCCGATCTTCGTGACCGCGACTGCCAACTTCAGCATCACCTGTGCCCTGTCGCTGATCACTTTTGCGTTTATGGTCGGCGGCGCGCTGATCAAGAACGGGCCGGTCGGATTCATCAAGACGTTTATACCGTCGGGTGTGCCGGTGCCGGTGTTGTTCCTGATTACGCCGCTCGAGTTTGTCGGGCTGTTCATCAAGACTTTTGCGCTGATGGTTCGTCTCTTTGCGAATATGCTTGCGGGGCATCTGGCGATTTTCGTGATGCTCGGTCTGATCGTGCTTTGCCAGTCTTTGCTGGTCAAGGCAGTCGCTGCTGCGGTGTTCATACCCTTTGCGCTGTTCATCTATTTGCTGGAGGTCCTGATCGCCCTTTTGCAGGCGTACATATTTACGTTGTTGTCGGCCATGTTCATCGGTATGACATGGCATCCGGAACACTGACAAATCATGGCTTTACAGGTGAATTGGAACGACTATATTCACGCCTTCCCAAAAGTAACCAAACCCCTGGGGCCGACAGGTTCCAGATCAACCGAAGGGACGAGGATATGATGAACAGACTGCTGACAGTTGTTTTACTGCTGCTGGCCGTTGGAATGACCGCACAGGCCGCTGATGCAGCCGCTGGCGCTGTCGCGGAAGCGGCGGGGGCCGGGATGGCTGGACTTGTCGATATTGGTAAAGGGTTGGCAGTCGTCGGTGCGGGTCTCGCAGCGGTCGGTGCCGGCGTCGGTATCGGCCTTGTCGGTGGTTCGGCATGTGAAGCGGTGGCGCGCCAGCCGGAAGCCGTTGGTGTCATTCGCCAGAACATGCTTGTCTGTGCCGCCATGATCGAAGGTGTTGCACTGCTTGGCGCCGTCATGGGCCTGCTTGTGCTGTTTGTGGTTGGCAGCTAATAATCGCCTTGCGCACAACATCTGACCACCTTTCTCGCATCTTTCCCAAAGCGGGGTTTTTGTGGTGAACATACTGATAGCAACAGTCGAGCAAAGCGCTCACGACACCGACTCGCACGAGGGCGGACCGACCTTTGTCGACGGCCAGATGCTGATCCTGGTGTGGGTCGTCTTTGGCCTGATGGCGGCAATCCTGGGCAAGCTATTGTGGAAGCCGGTCATTCAGGCACTGGATGACCGTGCCCAGAAGATCGATCAGTCGATTGACAATGCCGAGCGCATCGAGAGTGAGCTGGCTTCTGTCGAAGGGCAGCGCAAGGAGATCA
>CAJWLW010000111.1 GCA_913042885.1 uncultured Lentisphaeria bacterium
GCGAAGGGCAACTATTTCAACACGATCAATCCTGCTACAGAGAAACGCCTGTCATCGGTGGCCGAGGCGGAAAAGACGGACGTCAATCGCGCTGTCAAAGCGGCTCGCACAGCGTACGACAAGTACTGGTCGAAACTGACGGCAACCGAGCGCGGCAAGTACATCTTCCGCATCGCACGCGTGCTGCAGGAGCGGGCCCGCGAATTTGCGGTGATCGAGTCGCTCGACGGCGGCAAGCCGATTCGGGAATCACGCGACATCGATGTGCCGTTGGCCGCGGCACATTTCTTTTACTACGCGGGGTGGGCGGACAAGCTCAAATATGCGTTCCCCGGTCGCACAGCTGAACCCGTGGGCGTCGCCGGCCAGGTGATCCCCTGGAACTTTCCACTGCTGATGGCGGCCTGGAAAATCGCCCCGGCTCTGGCCGCCGGCAATACGGTAGTTTTGAAACCCGCCGAGACGACGCCGCTGACTGCGCTGAAGCTGGCTGAACTGCTGCGCGACATCGATCTGCCGCCAGGCGTGGTCAACATCGTGACCGGCGCGGGCAATACCGGCGCGGCCC
The DNA here is from genome assembly GCA_913042885.1 of uncultured Lentisphaeria bacterium. The sequence goes on from CAJWLW010000111.1 coordinate 569, forward strand.
TGGTCAATCACCCGGGCATCGACAAGATTGCGTTCACCGGCTCGACGGCAGTCGGCAAGATCATCCAGAAAGCGGTCGCGGGCACCGACAAAAAATACACCCTCGAACTGGGTGGCAAGGCCGCCAACATTGTCTTCGAGGATGCAGCGATCGACCAGGCTGTCGAGGGCATCGTCAACGGTATTTTCTTTAATCAAGGGCACGTGTGCTGTGCCGGTTCCCGGCTGTTCGTGCAGGAAAGCATCCACGACGAGTTGATCGAGAGGTTGAAAGACCGCATGGAAACGTTGATCGTCGGGGACCCCCTGGATAAGAACACCGACATCGGCGCGATCAATTCGAAGATGCAGCTCAAGCGAATCAATGCATATCTGAAGCTCGGCACGGCCGAGGGTGCCGAACTGTACCAGTCCGCGTGTGCTGTGCCGAAGAAGGGCTATTGGTGCCGGCCTACTCTGTTTCTCAACGCCAGCCAGTCGCACCGGATCGTCCAGGAGGAAATCTTTGGGCCGGTGCTGGCCGTGCAAACGTTTCGCACCGTCGACGAAGCGATCAGCAAAGCGAACAACACGCCCTTCGGATTATCCGCCGGGGTGTGGAGCGACAAAGGCGCCAAGGTCTTCAAGGTCAGCAATAAAATGCGCGCCGGCGTCGTGTGGGCCAACACCTTTAACAAGTTCGATCCCTCGTCGCCTTTCGGCGGCTACAAGGAAAGCGGCGTCGGCCGTGAGGGTGGTGTGCACGGACTGTTGCCATATGTGAGGTTGACATGAAAAAGGCAGTCGAACGCATACCGGTGCAGAAGACGTATAAGCTATATATCGGCGGCGCATTTCCGCGCACGGAATCGGGCCGGTTTTACAGGGTCGAAGACGGCCGGGGCAAGCTGCTGGCAAACATGTGCCAGGCGTCGCGCAAAGATCTTCGCAACGCGGTGGTCGCGGCGCGAAAAGCCTTTTCGGATTGGGCCGGGCGATCGGCCTACAACCGCGGGCAGATCCTGTATCGCGTCGCCGAGATTCTCGAGACCCGCCGCGACCAGTTCATCTCCGAACTGAAGTCTCAAGGGCTGCCGATCGGGGTGGCCCGCGGTGAGGTCGATCAGAGCATTGAGCAGTTGGTCTACTATGCCGGCTGGGCAGACAAGTATCAGCAAGTATTCAGCACCGTGAACCCCGTGAGTTCGTCGCATTTCAATTTCTCGATTCTCGAACCGACGGGGGTGGTCGGCATTTTGGCACCGGCAACGCCGTCGTTGCTCGGGATTGTTGCGACCATGGCACCGGTGGTGTGCGGTGGCAACAGCTGCGTCGTGCTGGCATCAGAGACAAAGCCGCTGTGCAGCATCACCCTGGCCGAGGTGCTCGAGACCTCGGACTTTCCCGCGGGTGTCGTCAATATCCTTACGGGGACCCGCAGTGAACTTCTCGAGCAGTTTGCCACGCACATGGACATCAACGCCATCGTTTACTGCGGCGACGACGCGGCTGAGCTTCGCGTTGTCCAGGAAGGCGCAAGCCTCAATGTCAAACGTGTTGTGCACTGCACTGACACGGTGGCCGCCGACCCGTATCGGATTCTCGAAGCTCAGGAAGTGAAGACAACCTGGCACCCGATCGGGGCGTGAAGTAATTGCCGCCCCCTGTTCAGCGTCTTCGGGCCCGGCTCTTCAAGCGGTATACTGCGTTGCGGAAGTCGTGCCGCCGCGGCCGGTCCAGTTCGTATGGAAGAACTCGCCGCGCGCTTTGTCGACACGCTCATAGGTATGGGCGCCGAAGTAGTCGCGCTGCGCCTGCAGCAGGTTGGCCGGCAGCCGTGCACAACGATAGGAATCGTAATAGTTCAGCGCGGCGCTCATGGATGGCACCGGCACGCCCAGGTCGACAGCGGTCTTGATGACCCGGCGCCAGGCATCCTGCGATTTCATAATGATCTGGCTGAAGTGCGGATCGAGCAGGAGATTGGCGAGCCCCGGGTTGCTGTCGAAGGCGGTCTTGATGTTCTCCAGGAAGGCGGCGCGGATGATGCAGCCGCCGCGCCACATCAGGGCGATCTCGCCGTAGTTCAGCTCCCAGTCGTGCTCCTCGGCCGCCGCGCGCAGCAACTGGTAGCCCTGCGCATACGAACAGATCTTCGAAGCATACAGGGCGTCGTGCAGATCATTGACAAACGCCTCGCGATCACCGCCAAAAGTCGTGTCCGGGCCGCTCAGGACTTTGCTGGCCGCAACGCGCTCTTCCTTTAGCGCGGAAATGCAGCGGGCAAACACGGCTTCGGCGATCTGGGCAATCGGTACACCGAGATCGAGGCCGGATGTCGAGGTCCACTTGCCTGTGCCCTTCTGGCCGGCGGTGTCCAGAATGACATCGACCATCGGCTTGCCGGTGTCGTCGTCGGTCTTGGCGAGGATATCACGGGAAATCTCGATCAGGTACGAATCGAGCACGCCTTCGTTCCACTTCGTAAAAACCTCGTGCAACTCCGGGACACTCATCCCGAGCCCGGCCCCCATCAAATGGTAGGCTTCGCAGATAAGCTGCATGTCGCCGTACTCGATGCCGTTGTGCACCATTTTGACATAGTGCCCGGCGCCGTCGCTGCCGACCCACTCGCAACACGGTGAGCCGTCCTCAACCTTGGCGGCGATCGCCTGAAAAATCGGTTTCACTTCCGGCCAGGCATTCGGATTGCCGCCCGGCATGATCGACGGACCTTTCAAAGCGCCTTCTTCACCGCCCGAGACGCCGGTACCAATGAAGCTGATGCCCTTCTCTGCGAGGTCAGCAGTCCGGCGGATGGTGTCGGGGTAATGGCTGTTACCGCCATCGATGACAATGTCGCCCTGATCGAGATGCGGCAGAAGTTGCTCGATGAAAGCATCGACCGGCGGACCAGCTTTGACCATCACCATGATCTTGCGTGGACGCGACAGCTTTGCGACCAGCTCCTCGACGCTGTGGGCACCGATGATGTTCTTGCCGCTGGCGCGGCCGGCGAGAAAGTCGTCGACCTTGCTGGTGGTCCGGTTGAAGACACATACCGAGTAGCCGCGGCTCTCGACGTTCAGCACCAGGTTCTCACCCATGACGGCGAGTCCGACCAATCCGAAATCAGCTTGTTCACTCATGAAAAACAGGAAGGTTGGAAGATTGAATGAATGAGAACGAAAACTTCATGACTGCCACGGCGGATTTTCCGGCAGTGCCTCGTCGAATGCTGCCAGCAGTTGTGACTGGTATTCTCCGGCGAACGTACCGTTGAAGAAACGTTCCAGGCCCTCGGCATTGAGCCGGTCCCAAGAGTCCTCTTCGCGGCCTGGCACGATCGGGAAGAACATCGCGTCATTGCCTTTCGCCGCTTTGTAGTCGCCGGGTGCATCACCGATCATCAGAATCCTTTCGGCATCGTAACGGTCGCTGGCAGCATATTTCAGGTGCTCGGTCTTGGTGCCGTGTTCCTGGCCGGCAATCATCTTGATCAGATGGTCGATCTTGTTCTCCTCCCATTCGCGCACCAGGGCTTCGAGCGGCGTCTGCGAAACGACAATGGCATCGGCTTTCTCCTGCACTGCGGCGAGGAAATCGGCAACCCCGGGAAACGGCGGCAAGCCGTGAACCATATCGGTGACGCGGGCGTTGTTGTCGGTCGACCAGGCGTAAATCATCTCGAGCTCAGCATCGCCCGTAGCGTCGACTTTCGCTTTCAGCGCAGGATTGCCGAGCTTCGATTCCTCTTCGATCCAGGCGCGCAGTTGCGGCAATTGCGGGATGTCGGCGTTGCGCGCCTTCACCTCACGACGATGGCGCAACAGATCAAGCGAGCAGATGACGGCGAGAAAGCGATTGCAGCCACGGGTCGTGGAATAGAGGTTGACGAATTCCCAGACCTCGCGGGCGTACTTGCTGACCACCTGCAGACCGTAGTACTTGATGAAGTTCGGGCAGAAGCATTCCTTCTGTTTGATCTCCATCGAATCGAAGACGCAGCCGTCACTATCGATGCCAATGAAAAAGTCGGTGTCTTTGGAAACACCCCTGAGTTCTGCAATCGGGTCCATTGTCAAGGTTGGCGCCCCCCTTCGACGCCAGCGTAGGTGTGGGGTTTCAGGTATCAGCGGTTTCAGACACCGCCGAAGGCGTTGAAGCCGCCATCGACAGCGATAACGGTGCCGGTGACGAAACTCGCGGCCTCGTCGGAGACCAGCCATAGCAGGCAGCCGATCAACTCGTCCGCCCGCCCCATACGCCTCATCGGTGTCTGCGCGACGATCGTGTTACCGCGCGGCGAATAGGTGCCGTCCGGGTTGGTCAGCAAAGCCTCGTTCTGCCGGGTCAGGAAAAAACCGGGGGCGATAGCGTTGACGCGTATGTTCATCTCCGCCAGGTGGACGGCCAGCCATTCCGTAAAATTGTTCACCGCTCCTTTGGCTGCGCTGTAGGCGCCGACCTTGGTGAGCGGGGTGAAAGCGCTCATCGACGAAATGTTGATGACGCAACCGCGCTGGCGCTCGGCCATGCTGCGGGTAAACACCTGGGTCGCTGCGACGGTGCCCTTGAAATTGACGTCGAATACGAAGTCGATACCCTCAGGCTCGAGTTCGTAAAATGTGCGGACGCCGTCCGCCGGCTGCAGATGTTCGGGTTGCATCACTTCGACACTTGCGGTTCCGGACGGTGCGTTGCCTCCGGCACCGTTGATGAGGATATCACAGGGCCCGTATTCCGCCTCGATCGCCGCATTGGCACTCACGATGCTGTCACGATCGGTGACGTCGCAGGCATAGGGTCTGGCGCTGCCACCCGCAGCAATGATTCTGTCAGCAACGGTCACGGCGTTTTCGAGTTTCCTGCTGAGCACCGCGACATTGGCGTCGCACTCGGCGAGGGCCTCCGCCATGGCACCGCAAAGAACACCGCCACCGCCGGTAACCACGGCAGTTTTGCCGGAAAGATCTATCTTGAATGGAAGCACAAGGCACCTCTTCTTTCAACTGCAGGATTGATATGATAGCCGGGTTTCCGGGACTTGCGAGAGCGGAACGGGGGCAAATCCAGGCAATTTGATATGACACAGGTTTCTAACAATCCCTGCGCAGCAGCGAGTGCGACAGAAGGCGTGCCGGCGACGCAATCACGGCAGTCGCTCGTCAATTTTTTCAAATTGGAGGAATCGACCGTGGAACCGATGGCGAAGGAAGACACATCGGCGGGGTAACCGACGGAGAGACAGGCAAAAAGCAGCGAGAATCTGGTGGGCGTTACAGGACTCGAACCTGTGACCTCTACCGTGTGAAGGTAGCGTTCTAGCCAACTGAACTAAACGCCCGGATAATCCGTAGCAAAGGCTTACGGTAGTTGCATTTTCTCCGGAATGCAAAATCCCGGCCTATAACTGTGGAACAGTCGCTCGGCCATTTGATTTGAGTTGTACAGCACAAATGCGAGCGACGCTGCCATGGAAATATATAATGCCGTGCATGATCTGCGATCTGTATTGACATCACCATGGCGCTCACCAAGCTCACAGCCCATGCAGCGAAGGCTGTACGTGTGTCGCGGACTGGGTGAAACGCAGTGCGACAAGGGATTTAGGCTTGGCAGGCCGACGTGTGTTCACGCGACCGGGAGCACCGCACAAACAGCCAAGGACGGCGGTCCTGCCCATTGAATATCCGAGCTTCCCGTATAGATTGGCACGCTGCAATCACGACCGGATTCAACCTCAAATTCTGCAGCCACGATGACCGATCCGCTTTCTATCGCATTCGCCCGACTGCCGGGAATCGACGCCCTGCGCAACCGCGCCGCAGCCATCGACGTTGCCGCGGCACGGGTCCCGGTAAACTCACATATCCATCTGCCGCCGAATTTCTCCGCCTTCGACAGCGTCGCACAGGCAACGGATCTGGCAGCCGCCCAGGCCGTCGGCGTGCTCGGCGTCAGCAACTACTACGACTACAGCGTCTACGGTCCGTTCACGGAACAGGTTGCAGCTCAAAGAATTTTTCCGATGTACGGTCTCGAGATCATCGTGATGATCGACGACCTTCGCGATAGCGGCATCAAGGTCAACGATCCCGGCAACCCCGGCAAGACCTATGTATGCGGCAAGGGCATCACGAAGTTCGTCGACATGTCTGACCGCGCCTCGGCACTGCTGCAACAAATCCGCGACGCCGATCGCGGCCGCATGGCAGTGATGATCGAAAAGCTCGGGGCCGTCTGCAGTGACCGTGGCTTCGACACGGGGCTCAACGAGCAGGGTGTCGTTGACATGATCGTCAACCGTCACGGTTCGCTGCGGGAGACCGTTTATATTCAGGAGCGTCACATCGCCCAGGCCTTTCAGGAGGCAGTGTTCGACCAGGCCGATTCAGGAGAGCGTCCGGCAATTGTCGCGGCGATCCTCGGCCAGGACGCCAAGGACGCAAATGACCATGTCGGCATTCAGGGTGAAATTCGGTCGCACCTGATGAAGGCCGGCAAACCAGCTTTCGCCGAGGAGACCTTTATCACCCTGCCCGAAGCAACGGAACTGATCCTCGAACTGGGCGGTATCCCGAGCTATCCAACGCTGGCCGACGGAATATCACCGATCTGTGCATTCGAAGATCCGCCCGACAAACTGCTGGAGCACCTGCGCAACTACGATTTCCACGCCGTCGAATACATTCCGATCCGCAACAGCGCACCTGTGCTTACCGAGTATGTCACCGCGATGCGCACGGCGGGTCTCATCGTCACTGCGGGTACCGAGCACAACACGCTGGACCTGATCGGCATCGAGCCAACCTGCGTCGGCGGCACGCCGATACCGGAGGCAGTCAAAGCGATATTCTGGGAGGGCGCCTGTGTCGTCGCGGCACATCAATATCTCGGGTACATCGGCGAACCCGGATTTGTCGACAGCAACGGCGTGCCGAATCCCAGCTACGCAACCGCCGATGAACGCATCGACGCCTTCGCCCGACTCGGCGCTGCCGTGATCGAGGCCTACCGCAACCCATGAATTCAACAATTTAAGTTCCGTCAACTCACTCCACCCACTCATTCTCGAATGATGCACTGGCCAACTTTCGATCCAAGCGACGAACCTCTCGACATCATCATAAAAATCTCGCACTTCTACGGTGACGGCGTCGAGTTTGTCATTGCCGGCGGCGGCAACACATCGTGCAAAAACGATGAACATCTCTGGGTCAAAGCCAGCGGCACGTCGTTGGCGACGGTGTCGCCGGAGGGTTTTGTCGAGCTCGATCGCGCCGCACTGGCAGAAACGTTTCTACAGGACTTCGACGACGATCCGACCACGCGCGAAGCACAATACAAGGACGCCTTGAACGCCGCCCGGATTTATCCGGAACGCGGCCAGCGCGGCTCGGTCGAATCACTCATGCACCATGCGATTCCGGGGCGCTATGTGGTCCACACGCATTCGACCCAGATGAACAAGCTGACCTGCTCCGAAGCCGGCGAGGGTATCGCGCAACAGCTATACGGCAAAGACAACATCATCTGGATCCCGTTTGTCGATCCCGGGTACATTCTGTCGAAAGTCATCCACAAAGCGATAGGCGAGTACACCCAAGCCACCGGCCGCGACAAGCCGCGGGCGATCCTGTTGCAGAATCACGGCATCATCGTGATGGCCGACGAACCCGATCAGATCCGCGAGGATACCGACTGGCTGCTCGCCGGTATAGCGGAACACACCGATCATTCCTCCACGGTGATTTCGCAGCGGTTCACCTTCATGCCTGCGGAAGGGGCTGTGTCGGTGATAAACCGAGTTGCGCCGGCGCTGCGCTTGCTGCTGGCCGAAGACGGCATCCCGAAGATCGTCAACTTCTGCGACGCCCCGGTGGTCCAGGAGTTTGTTTGCGATCCCAACGGCGAAACCATGGCCAGGAGCGGCCCGCTGAATCCGGATCAGATCGTCTACTGCAAATCCTTTCCACTATGGCTCGACATCGATCCTGCAATCACCGACAACCAGTTGACGGAGACCCTGATAGCCGCCATCGCCGCTCATACCGAAACGACCGGATTCCCGCCGAAAATCGTGCTGGTGAAAAACCTGGGGCTGTTCTCGGTCGGTGATGATTGCAAGGCTACCAAAACGACACGTCTGATGTACACCGACGCCATCAAGATCATGCTCACGGCCCGCACCCTCGGCAATATCCACTTCCTGTCGCAGCGCGATCGGGAGTTCATCGACGGCTGGGAAGTAGAGCAGTTTCGTCGGAAAGTCGCCGCCGCAGAGGGACCGCGGGGGCGCATGGCCCGGCGCATCGTCGTCGTGACCGGCGCGGCGCAGGGCTTCGGGAATGGCATTGCGGGGGCACTCGCTGAGGAAGGGGCGCATGTCGTGCTCATGGACGTCAACGTCGAGGGTGTGTCGCAGGCAGCCCAGGAGCTGGCACTGCGCCACGGTGCCGGCCGCGCGATCGGCATTGGTACCGACGTATCCAGCCCCGTGGCGATGGCTGATGCGATCCACGAAACCGTGCGAACGTATGGCGGCATCGATCTGTTCGTGTCGAATGCCGGGGTTCTGAGGGCCGGCAGCGTCATCGATCTAAGCCCCGAAGACTTCGCTTTCGTGACCGATGTCAACTACAACGGCTACTTCATTTGTGTCCAGGCAGTGGCGCCGATCCTGGCGACACAGCACAGCGCCTCCAGCGACTATCTCAGTGACGTTATCCAGATCAATTCCAAGTCCGGCCTCATAGGGTCTGACCGCAACGGTGCATACGCCGGCAGCAAATTCGGCGGCATCGGTCTGACCCAGTCTTTCGCGCTGGAACTGGTGACCTCGGGCATCAAGGTCAATGCTATCTGTCCCGGCAACTTCTTCGACGGCCCGCTGTGGGCCGATCCGGAAAAGGGTTTGTTCGTGCAGTATCTGAATGCCGGCAAGGTAGCCGGCGCGAAAACTACCGAGGACGTACGCCGGTCATACGAAGCGAAAGTCCCGATGGGCCGCGGCTGTACTGTAGAGGATGTCGTGCGCGGCATTCTGTATCTGGTCGAGCAACGCTATGAAACCGGCCAGGCTCTACCAATCACCGGCGGCCAGGTCATGTTGTCATAGGAGTGGCCCGGAGGTCGCCGTCCGGATTCCGTCTCCCACTTTCTGTAAACCTGAAACCTGAATTCCCAAAATGGCCATACCCGCAACACAGTACGCCGTCCAGCTGGTCGGACCGGACGAACTGACATTGAACACATCGAAGCCCGTCTTGCATCCGGGGCCGCATCAGATTCTCGCGAAGATCGAGTGTGTCGGCCTGTGTTTCTCGGATCTCAAACTGCTGAACCAGTTTTCCGGGCACGCACGCAAGAGCGAAATCGTCGGCGGTCTCGCCAAGGAGATTCTCGACGAGATTCCGAGCTACGTGCCCAACGACGAGCCGACCGTACCCGGGCATGAAGTGGTGTGCCGTATCATCGAGATCGGCGACCAGGTCAAGCACCACGAGATCGGCGAACGATGCCTGATCCAGGCGGATTTCCGGCAGTTGCCGACGGCCGGCTCGAACGCAGCGTTCGGTTACAATTTCGAAGGGGCGTTGCAGGAGTATGTGTTGCTGGACGAACGCGTCGTCATCGACCACGACGGCGAGCGTTTTCTGATCCCAGTCGCCGAACATCTCGGCGCCTCGCAGGCAGCGCTCGTCGAGCCGTGGGCCTGCGTCGAAGACTCATACGTCGTCGTCGAGCGGGCCACGGTCCTGCCCGGCGGCCGTCTTTTGATCGTCGCGGCGGCAGGCCATGAGATCCAAGGTGTCGAAGCCAGTTACGGCAATGCTCCGCCGGCAACGATCACGGCGATCACGGACGAGTCGCAACACGACTCTGTCTCGGCACTCGGCAATGTGACTTTCACAGACAGCGTTGCAGACGTTGCCAACGAAGGCTTCGACGACATCATCTACTTCGGCAGCAGCAAAGCCGACCTTGATGCACTGAACGACAAGCTGGCCGTACGCGGCATCATCAACATCGTGCTGGGCGGCGAAACCATCGGTGAACTGGTCCACGTCGGCGTTGGTCGGGTGCACTACGGCTTTACACGCTGGGTCGGCACGACAGCCAGCGACGCCTCCGAGGGGTACAAGCGGGTTCCGGAGCATCCGGAGGTACGCGACGGCGACAGTGTCGTTGTGATCGGTGCCGGCGGGCCGATGGGGCAGATGCACGTGATCCGCAACATCTGCTCCGGGCGCAGCGACCTTTCAGTGACAGCCACCGACCTCGATGACACGCGGCTGCGGGCCCTGGCGCGCAAATGCGAGGCAATTGCAGCCGCCAACAACGTCACGTTTCGCATGGTCAACACGAAAAGCGAACAGCTCGACAACACCTTCAGTTACTGGGCGTTGATGGCGCCGATTTCGGTGCTCGTCGAACAGGCAATCGCCGGCAGCAAACCGAACGCCCTGATCAATATTTTCGCCGGCATCCCGGCACCGGTAAAACACGATCTCGACCTGGACACCTACATCGGCAACGGCCTGTACATGTTCGGCACCAGCGGCTCGACCATTAGCGACATGAAGATCGTGCTGCAGAAAGTCACTGACGGCCAGCTCAACACCAACACCTCCGTAGACGCCATCTCCGGCATGGCCGGTGCCACCGGCGGCATCGATGCGGTCAAGAACCGGACGATGGCCGGCAAGATTATCGTCTATCCGCAGCTCCACGACATCGGCCTGATTCCGCTGAGCCAGCTGGCCGAGCATTTCCCGACGGTCGCCGCCAAACTCCACGACGGCCAGTGGTGCTCGGAAGCGGAGGCTGAATTGCTGAAGACAGCTTCGGCATAGTCCAACATCGGAAATCGCATGGGCAAGAACTTCGTCGGTTTCGGGTTTGGCCCGATCCAGTCAGCGCTGATCGTTTATGAGGCACAGTGCTCCGGCAACTTTTCGTCGTTGACGATTGCCGAGGTCGATCAGGGTCTTGTCGACGCGGTGCGCGCCAACGACAGTACGGTGCACATCAATATCGCCCACGCCGATCGCGTCGAACCCGCCGACCTGACCAAGCTGCAATTGCTCAACCCGACGGTCGAGGCAGACTGTCCCGCACTCGCACAGGCCGTTCGCGACGCCGACGAACTGGCAACCGCCGTACCGAGCGTGGACTTTTACGAGAAGGGTATCGCTCAGACGCTGGCGGCAAATATCGATGACACCAAGCCACGCATCCTCTACGCCTGCGAAAACAACAACTATGCAGCCCGGCACCTGAATGCTGCGATCGCCAAGTTCGGGAGCATCCCTGAAAACTTCCAGATCCTCAACACCGTCATCGGCAAGATGAGCGGCATCATTGCGGACTGTGCAACGATCGAGGAGCTGGGACTGGTTCGCATGACGCCGGGCAGCGACAAAGCGGTGCTGGTCGAGGCGTTCAACGCCATCCAGATCGACCGCATCACGCTCGAGGGCTTCACCCGGGGAATACCGGTGTTTGAGGAGAAAACGGACTTGCTGCCGTTCGAAGAGGCAAAACTCTTCGGGCACAACGCCATTCACGCACTGCTCGGATACCTTGCAGCCGAGCGCGGCTACAGCGCCATGAGCGACATCGCTGCGGACAGCGAGCTGCTGGAGATCGGCAAGACGGCGTTCATCGACGAGTGCGGCGCCGCATTGATTGGGAAGTACGCAGGTACAGGTGACGAATTGTTCACGCCGGCAGGATTTCGAGACTATGCCGAGGATCTGCTCATCCGCATGCACAATCCGTTTCTGCAGGATGCCGTGGCGCGAATTTGCCGCGACCCGCAGCGCAAGTTGTCCTGGGGCGATCGCCTGGTCGGCACCATGCACCTGGCACTGGCACACGGCATCGAACCCCGCAATATGGCACGCGGCGTTCTGGCGGCTTTGAGATTTCGGCAGCCCGATGCTGAGATCACCGCATCCGATGTCGAAGCGACACTGCGCGAAATCTGGGGCATCTCAGCCGACGGACGCGCGGACCGTATTATCGAACTGGTGCAGGCGTGGGTGGGGTAATTCCCCCTGGGGCGTGAGGGGCGTGCCTACAGTGTCGTTTGGGTGTACATTTGTACGACCACTCAGGAGGGCTTCCGATGAACGTGCACATCCTTTATTGCGGCGCTTGAAACTACAAGCCGACAGCTGCCGGTCTGGCAGAGGAACTCGAAAAGGAATTCGACGTAACCGTTGAATTCGAAGTTGGCAG